>JBEKBK010000029.1:0-30074 GCA_050015435.1 Bryobacteraceae bacterium | reverse complement strand
GTGCGATCGAGCAACTTGAAGTTTTTGCGTACGAGCGTGTGGGCCTGCCCCTTGAGTTGGGACGATTACTGGATGCTCCTGGGCTCGCGACGTAGAGCGATTGTGAGCGATATGCGGAATGCACTTCGGACATCGCTCACGACATTCACGCATCGGCCGCCGAAACGGGGCTAAAACCACGGGCTGCTAGGCTATGGGAGTCTTTAACCCCGGATTTCCCAGATGACTTTCTGGCTTTGGTAGAACCGACACGACTTTCTGGGTCCCACCGAAGTGGAACGCTGGTTGCCGGACCACTGGCAACGGCTGGATCCAGCTCCGTCAGGTTGGAAGCGGTTTGCGTGGCGGGAGTATAGTCCTCGTAGCGCTCACAACAGTTCCGGGTTTTGAGCAAACCACCCGTCGGAACATGTTTTGATAACGGCTAAGTCCAGCGCGGTCTTTGACCCTACGAGACCAAATCCAGCATCGCTGCTGGATCACGAGGCTCTTCCACCTGATAGGTCCTATCAAAGATGATTTGCCTATTCTTCAGCGCCAGAACCCGATTCCCATAGTGTACTGCAATCTGGATATTGTGGGTCACCATCAGAACGGTCAGGCCATGCTCCTTCACGAGTGCGGAGGTCAGCTCCATCACGACTTTGGATGCCGCGGGGTCCAAATGCGCTACGTGTTCGTCGAGCAGCAACACGCCGCCCGGTACGCGACTGCTACGAATCATCTCGGCGGCGAGCAGCAATGTAATCATCTGATGTTCGCCCCCGGACAACGACCAAACCTGCTCGAGCATCCGAGTCTCCAACCCCTGCTTTGCCGCCCGAAGAAGTTGTTTGATCCGATTCTCAAATCGCCGCTTTCCGAGGTAGGCGAGTAGCGGTTTGCCGGTTGTCATTGCCAGCATCGCGTTCTCGACCACGGTGAGATGCGATGCTAAATTGCTCTCGCGAGACTGACGGATGTACGAGAGATAGCGGGAACGGCGGTAGGCCTTCAATCCCGTCAGTTGCACGTCGCCCACCCAGGTTCTTCCCATGTCCGGGCGCAGTTCTCCCGCGATAATACTGAGCAATGTCGATTTACCTGCGCCGTTACTGCCGAGCAGGATGGCGAACTGGCCCGGAAGAATCGTGAAACCAACTCCATCGAGCACGTTCAACTCTCTGGCTGTCCCTCGCCAGAATACCTTCGAAATGCCTTCGACACGTAACATATTACCAGTCGCTATGGAATAGGGTGAACCTACGCTTGCGTGTCATCTGCACGGCCGCCGGGACTAGCAAAAGAAGGCCGGTGACAAGCCGAACGTCGCTCGACATCACCAACTTGTCCCAACTGCTGCTCCAACTGAATAGCACCAGTGCAACGGCAAACGTGTAGGTAACTGTCCCAATCACACTGGCGCTCAAATGACCCGCGATGGACTTCGGTGCCACAATAGTCTCGCCCAACACCATTGCAGCAAGTGCCGAAATGAGCAGACCGAAGCTCATGTTCACGTCGCACGCCGTCTTGTACTGGACCAGGATTGCTCCGCCCAACCCGATGATGCCGTTTGCAATGGCAAGCCCCCATAAGGTAATCGCCCCAGGACTCTGGCTCAGGGAGGTAACGTAGGAAGGATTGTCGCCAAGGGCCCGCAGCAAAAGGCCAAGTCGGGTTCGGAACAGAAGGATGCACAATGCCAGAGTACACAGAACAAAACCGGCGAGGACGGCGATGTCCCCATTTCGGGATCGAGCAGGGTTGAGCACTTCGAAGGCGACCCTCAGGCCGTCGAACCACACATTGGATCGTCCGCCCAAAAGACGGATATTGACGGAGTAGAGGATCGCCGCGCTGATGATCCCGGAAAGCAGCTTGCTGATTCCCAGATAGAGATGCTGCGCAGCCGTAAGCATCCCGGCAATTCCGCCCCCCGCAGCACCGATCAGTAACGAAAGAAAGGGATTGCAGCCGCCCTTCAGCGCCAAGTAGCACAACGCACCACCAAAGATCGCGCTTCCTTCGAGGGTCAGATCGGGGTAATTCAACACCCGGAAACTGAGGGAGAGCCCGACTGTGAAGAGGGCGTACAACAGCCCAACCAAGACGGACGTTTCAAGGAGACTGATGATCTGCCCAAGCTGCATGAGGTCATTCGTAGACTTTCACGGCCTTTTTCAAAACATCTGCCGGCACCGTGATGCCCAAGCTCTTGGCAGTCTTCAGGTTGACGTAGATGTCTCCCTGATCGGCGATACTGACAGGAATATCGCTGGCCTTCTTGCCCTGATTCAGGATCTGTACCGCCTGTTTCGCATTCACCTTGCCAAGTTCGTAATAGTTGGTGCCCACCGTAGCCAGCGCGCCCTTCTCAACGATGCCCGGTATGCCGGTGAAGACTGGAACCCTTTGTTGGTTGCAGAGGGCCAATATCGTGGCGGAGGAGGTCTGGGCGGTGTTATCCGCTGGAATGAAGAATAGATCAATTCCCTTGCTCAGTATCGCGGCGACGGCTGTCTGGATTTCTGATTCCGCCGTGACTGTTCTCTCCTCCACTTGCAGATTCCGCTTCTGGCATTCGCTCTTGATAAAGCGAACCGAAACCTGGGAATTCACTTCGCTGGAGTTGTAGACAAGCCCGATTCGCTTCACGTGCGGCAACAACGTCTGAATCAAGGCGAACTGCGCAGGATACGGCCACAGGTCTTGGGTGCCCGTGATGTTCGCCTTGGGATGCTCAAGGTCCCCTTGGAAAAATCCGGCCGCCACCGGGTCGGTCACCGCGCCGAAGATGATGGGCTTCGTCTTGGTTTTGCCGAAAATCTCCTGGGTTGCCTGCGTTCCCAGACTGTAGACGATGGCATAGTCACCCGTGCCGAAGTTCTCGGCAATGGTCGTAAACGTCTGCGGGTCGCCGGCACCGGAACGTGGGACAACCACCACATCCCTGCCAATATCCATGCCTTGTTCGACGAGACCATCTGTGAAGCCTAACTTCAGTGCGTCGGCCCACTCTTGTGGTTTGTCTTGGAGGATGCCGATGCGTGGAACGGAACTCTGTTCCTTCCGACACCATCCTAGCAGTAAAAGAGTTCCACATGCAAATACCACCAGAACACTTCTGAGCCATGTCAACGCCAATTTCGTGGTGCTCATTTGATATCTCCGTTGGTCCAACTCTTTGGCTCACCACCGTAGCGATGCAAGATAGTCCAGGGCCTGCTCACGAGTTACTCCTGAACTCAAATTCTTTGAGGCTGGTGACGCCACGATATTCGCGAAGACGTATCCGTACCAATCGAAAGCAGCCGGGTGTTCCAGGTTTTTGTCGACGCAGAGGGTTTGCCTATCGAATCGTTCTTCCCACGTTAGACTCATGCACATCCTGTTCCGAACGAGCAGAAAATCATGCATAGGGACGCCCTGTTCCCATAGTTCCCTAGCCGCACATACCCAGATTTCCACCCCAGCGTCTAACTGAGGCGCAAAGATTTTATCATAGACTTCCTCGGCATCCTGCCGGACCCCAAAGCGTTCGTTGAGAATGTAGACCCTTTTGAATTCGCACCCGTTCTTGGCCGCGCTGATAGTGGCTTTGATCCACTGGTTGTATTCGTCCGCCTCAATCCACACGCGCAATCTTGACTTGAGCGGCGCAATGTCAACGGCAATGATGTGATCGCCCCCTTTGCAACAGGTCAACAATTTGTGAATTGCATCGAAGCACTTGGGTGCCGTCAGATCCGCCCCTCCGGTTAGCGCACTATAGTACGAATCGATTTCGGCACGATGGTTACTGAAATGAGTTTTCCTGACCCTACAGCGCGATCGCTCCGAGAGAATCTGCTGTGGCGACATGATGGGCCAGGTGTAACCTTCCCATCTGTTCAAAAGAGCTTCGTAGAATCGTTTATAGTCATCCACAACCGTCACGCGAACCCGCCCTATTGGCTTGGCTTCATACAGACGCAAAGCCTTATTCCCATCCGTATCGTCGCCCCGAGTGGCGGCCACTTCGCCATAGACCCACTTGTCGCCCATAATGGCGAAATCTGTGACGACGTGATGCGCCTGCAGGTGATGCGAAAGGAACTGTTGGGCATTAGCCGCAAACTCATTCCGGCTGTCTATTAGGAAGAGCAACTGGAAATTGCGTTTAGGGTCTTCGTGCCAGCCGATGAAGCGTTCTAATGCGTCATCATCCGTCGAGTCTTCGATTTCCTCTCTCAGTCCTGCGAGGCTGAGCACTACTATTCGCTTCTTGTCTGCGACACCAGCGAGCATCTTGTCTTGGAGTTCGAAAAATCTGTAGGCCTCACGCCACATTCTGGATGGCTTGTCGAGTGTCGTCGCCCAGTACCTCGTCAGATCATTCCGCACGTCGTGAAGCAAAGACTCAATGATCTCCATTTTATCCGCGAATGTCTGTCCAACCAGGACATCAGACTCCAATCTGCGCAGGTCGTTGTTTATCTCATTAATGGCCCGAGCCATTTTTCGTTTCGCGTACTCCGCTACCGGAAAAGAAAGCCGCGAAAGGATCTCCTTCAATGCCTTAAGCGTCTCTTCGTCTTTACTGAACTCCCGCCATGCGAATAATCGTTCAATGAAGGCGGCTAATAGCGAAAGTGCTGCAACGCGCCAAGTTAGGAATTCCTGCCAAAAATTGGCGGTCGATGTGGTAGCTAGATCGACGAGCGCAGTAACTACGGCGGTTGCCAAGGCAAAAAGGAACGGTCGGCCCCAACCTCGTAGGTGGATTTCGCTCATACGCGCCTCTCGGCATCTGGACGGTCGAGTGAAGCAACAAGCGGCGCTTTGTAGGGGCACCCTCCCGTGAAATTCTGCCTTATGAGCTTCATGTACGGATCATTTTTCCAAATCACAGAGGGCTTGTCGTTCTCCCTCACATTGCCAAGCCGTCCGTCGCTGAGGGTGTCTCCTAGCCATTTTTTCCTGGCCACGCACGGCCAAATGTTCCCTTCGATGTCAATATAGAGTCCGATGATCTGCGTACAAATAGCGCCTCCGAAATAAGCGCAAGCATGGGCGCGTTCGATGCCAAACGCCCGGTCGATCTCGCTTAGCTTTGCGCAAAGCTCAACGCGCTCGGCTGCCGAAATCGGCTGGAGCAGTCGCGTGACGCGATTTTTCTGTTCTTCACTAAGCCCCAACAAGGCTCGCTCGCCACGAAATTGCCCTGCCTCCGTTCGTCCGGTGGGAATATACTCCGCGGCGATTGGAAAGATGTTCTCCCGGCGGCAGCGCTCGTGTATCTTCGGAATCTCGGCGACGTTGCCTTTGAAAACGATCATGTCGATGCCAAGTCGAGTTGGCTCGTGTGCGGCAAACCCCGCGGCCTGTAGTTTCTCTAAAGCTTGATCGCGTCTTTTCGTGTACCCAGACCTGCCAGCGACCAAGTCCTGAATCTCCTCCGAGTCAGAGTTGTACTTCAGGACCACGCTGACGTTATGGCGGTACAGGAAACCAACCAGCCAGGGCTCGTGCGCGAGTTGAATGCCGTTGGTGAAGAGCACGGTCTTCATGCCAGCTTGGGCAATGAACTCGATCACCTCCTTGAAGTGTGGGTCAATCGTCGGCTCGCCCGCGCCGACGATATTGATTGTTTTCGCGCCGCACGCCTGTAGATCCTTGATGACCGCCAGAGTTTCCTCGTGCGAAAGTTCGTGCGGTTTACGCACCTTGCGGGTCGAGTCCTTCTCCTCAATGTAACAGTACGGGCAGTTCAGATTGCACGGATTGGACAGATCAAGGGACGGATTCAGCATGTGGCCGTTGGAAAGCGCTTCTGCGATTTCAGAGGCCGTGAACCACCAGCCAACGATGCTGTTCCTTGGGTCTTGGTGGACGGCGTCCATCGGCTTCACCCGGGTAGTATCACGGGGCCAGCATACGCCTGTCACTGCGGAACGTCAAACGGTTCAACTCGCTTGCACACTTGAACTTGCAGCCCTGCCACAAAGCACCGCCGGGCCGGTTTGTTCGCTGTCGGACCTGAACATCAATGCCGTCTGCTTCAGAATCCCATTCAGTAACAGCCAAGCCCGCCAGCAGTGGGGCTCGGAGTATTGCTTCCGAGTAAATTGGATCTTTGGAGATAGATGTCCGCTGACGAAACAGCCAACCGCCGTTTTCACGTGTAGAATGAACCTCTTGAGTAATTCCCCGTTCCAGGCAGTAGGCCGAGACGGTGAGTCCGCTGCGCTGCTGCCCGTCAATAATCTGCCGCCATTCGTCGGCGCCCGGACGCTGTGATTTGCTCATGCCGCGTTAGTAAGCCGACGGTCTGCCAAAGAAAAAAGATGCGGTTTGTTTAATGCTCACGAGCGATTTGCCGCACTTGCCGTTACCAAGCATAATCTTTATTGTGCGATTGACGCCTGACTTACTGCAGACGTATACACCAGCCAATTGAAGGGTTCTCGCGCGGTAATATCAAGTTTTCAGCGTTCGATAGGCGGCGTTGGCATCCTCGTCCGAATCGCCATCGCCGAATACCTAACGGCCGAGGTGACTTGGTATTAAAAAACGTGTTGTCAGGGCACTTGATTTCACGACAAGCCCCCCTCGCCAATGCGGTTATGAAGATCAAAATTGCAGCAACGCCTAGCATCGGCCTGCCGTGCCGGGTGCCGAGGCTCCCCCAAGGAAAAGTCTCACTGGCGTCCCGCTGGCGGATTAGACGAGGAATCTTTGGGCATATTCGGAGGCGGTTGTAATTTGCAACCAACACGATACGAAACGTCCGACGCGAGAAAAGCAACAACCGCGATCAAGGCTAATGCAGCGCCTCGCCAACAGGCAGCAACTCTCAACCAAGTCATCATTGGATCCGTTGGCTGATTTACGTATAGAATCAATACAATGAAAACTGAAATTCCCAACACGCCAATCACGGAGTGCGTGAAAACCCAGCCCCGGAGTACCGCGGGAATCCAGAAATTATCGTTGTGGAACCTGTCGAGATCACCGTACGTCGATTGAACATGTTCGCCATGGCGTGAAAGATACGCCGCAAACGTCGGTCTCTCAATCGTTAACCACACTCGAACGAGAACGAGCGCGCTATAGACAGACATTACCGCAAACCAAACCGTGGGCAAACCGCAAAACGAAACAAGTAGGCCTGCCACAAAACTCAGAGCTACATCGGAGGTCATTTCGGCGTGATTCACAGAGCCGAGCGATTTTACAAAGATTCCTTCTTTCCCTTTTCCGCCTTTACCGTAGTAGTACCTCCATTGTTTGTAGCCGAAGAGAATGGTTACCATTAGTTCGGCCGAAGCAACTAGAAACCACGAACACGGTGCGAGCCCAATGCCATGCTTCGCATCAAATCTCTCAAGCTCCGCCCAAGTCTCCAAAGCTGCGACTCCTCCGAAACCCCCTCCCATTCCAATTGCGAACCAGGTAAATGCATAATCTTTGGAAAGCGATGGCCGCTTTTGGCTTGGAAGGTTCGGTATAGGTCGAATGCTCAAAGGGAACGTGTGCGATTTCATCGTGAACGCGTGGTCATTTCGAGTCGACATCTACCGCCCAAACGCCTACGCCTTTCGCATATTATAATCGTTGGTTTTTTTCGGAAGTCGCCGTATGTTCATCCCGAAACTCTATTGTGAAGCAGAGTGTTCGGCAATAGCCCCCGCATCGGAGCCGCTGACAGCAAAGAAACAATGAAACCTCCGGCAACTACATGTAGAACTTGTACTTTGGCTCCGGCTCTTGATCCTCAGGAATCTCGCGGAGCACGTCACCAACCAACCGTGAGAACCGAAGGGTAATTGGCATCAGTCCGTGCATGTTGGCCGAGTTCCAATTCATCTTTGTCAGCGTCAGGATTTCACGCTGCAACTGCTCGACCGGCGTATCTCCGATGTGATCCCCAATCAGCAACGGCGATGGAACGTGCCCGTGCGGGTAGAGTCCAAGCTCAGGGATGTAACCGGTCGTGTAGAGGTAGGCCACATCACCAACGGCGAACGACGTGCTTCTGAGCGGCGGTCGTGTGCCGGCCCGAATGAGACGAGTGCCGCTGACCGGGTGTACTGCGAGAAGGTCGTATTGATCCACACTTTTGAGGGCAGCCTCGAAACCTTCCCGCTCTGCGTCGTCAAACCGTGACGCTTTGTGAATGATGACTCGTCGCGGGGCCTGCTTACGTTCGGCTTTATATCTCTCCAGAACCATCTCGATCAACTTGCCGGAGAGCTCCTCAGATAGATGCGGTGACTTCCCCTGACGATCCTCATCCCAGTGGAAATTGTGGCCGCGTAGGATCAAACCGTCACCATTTTCATCGAAGGCTTGAACGACGCTCGCTCGCAACGCTGCGGTCTCACCGAAAGGTCGAAAAAAGCTGATTCCGATGAAGCACGTTGCAGGTGACAGCCCGACTGGCCCCCATGGAAGGCCGTCTGCTTTGAAATACATCCCGGTGAACAGATTCCACGCGATTACCGATGTGTGGTCGAGATCTCTGCTGCTTTGGACGAGGCCGGTGGTCGTCTCCTGAAGAATCTGAGTAGCCTTGTGGTACCGCATAGCCATCGCTTTGAATGCACGGCGAAGATCGCGATGAAGCTTCACTCCTTGCTCGGTGTAGTTCGCCACACGACACTTTTTATAAAGGTCTTGGGACAGCACCAGCATGACGTAATCGAGCGGATGATCCCGCTGCGTCAGCACCTCCATCTTTCCCTGAAGCAGGCCAAGCATTCGCTCAAGGCGTTCCCGGCCGTACTTGATGCTGAGGATTTCCTGACTCTCCTGGCGAGTGATCTTCTCCACGAGGTGGTCGTCCATGCGGAGCGCGAGCCGAAACCCACGGTCAGGTCTGCAGCCGGGGAAGGGTGCACGATCGTTGTCACCATCAACGCCGTTGCTGCAATCTTCAAGGAATTTGTGGGCATGGTCGATGGCCTCACCAGTGCCGATGAACCCCACGTGAACCTCTTGTTTGTGACGTGAAGTGCCAAGCGACCGAGGCCCGTAGAGAGGAATGCCAACCTTCGGGTCGGGATAAGGTCGATCGCCCGCGAAATATAGGTCGGGCTCGCCAAGCCAATGGGCAGTTATCCGCAGGGGGTCAAGTTGAAGGGGCTTTGGTTTCATCCTCATCTTCTTCGTCGTAGTCGTCATCATCAAAGGCCTCGTCTTCGTCCTCGCCGTCGGCTAATGCTCGGTCGAGGTCTGCGAGGCTAAACAGGTCATCGCCGTACTGTTGATTCTTAAATGCTTTCTCATCATCGGGCACCCCCGGCCATTGAACCGAACACGTCACCAGTGTCGATTCGCAGATCAGCGATTGATCCGTGAAGTTCATGATGAGCCGAGGTTGTCCTTCGCACAGCACGTCTCGCCAGAACTGCACTTCGGCGAGGTATTTATCATTGAACATCCGGGCCTTGAGCCGCGTGACGCGGGGACCGATTTTCTCGGAAGGCATGGGCGTCTTGCCGTCCTGAGTGAGGTGCCGTTCCGGTCGGATTGAGACGTACCACTGCTTCGCGGCGACATGTTCGAACCGAAGTCCCGCCGCTAAATGCCACCAGAAGTTGCGCGGCTCGCCGGTGCTTTTCTTTCGCGGACACCACGCCACCTTGCGATCCGTCTCGCTTGCATTCAGCGGGCGATACACGACCACGCGCTCCTCACCTTCAACGTTGACGGGGAAGTAGTACCGGTAGTGGTCTTTGTCCCACCAGATGCGGTCTCTGCCGACGTACTTCCGAAGTGACCGGTTCAGCAAGTCAACGAACCTCCGGCTTCCCTCGCTGTCAGCCCAGAAGGTTTCGGATGGAGTCCCGGAGGCTTGCTGCCAGTTCATCGAGTCGCGGAACGCGTTGTCTCGCCGCGTGAGGTCTTGAAAGGCGTACAACCGTCCGTCTCTCAGGATGAATGGGAAGAGTTGTTGCCGATCGTTCTCAGGGTAGTAGATGTTCTCTTTAACCTTGTCAAAATCGTCGCCGTACTTGCACGGGGCCGAGAAAACACTGCCGGGAAGGTGGCTTAGCGGGAGCATCGTGCTGTGCAGCATTTCTTCCAACATCTGGGGCTTCGCGATCGCCGCGTTTTCCAGCAGTTTCGCGACTCGTGCCTCATGGTCGGCCTTCATCTGCCGCAGCACCGCCACGCTGTACGTATTTTTCTGATTGTCAACTATGCGATGGTGCACGGGGCACAGGAGGATCAGATTCGTGTATTTCGCCCGATCTTCCTCGCTCAATTCTTCTCGTCCGCGCGGCCCTTGCCGGCTGTCGGCCACAATGTGGGCGATGTCGCTTGTGTTGACCGCATCATCGTCGTCGCTGGCTGGGAGCTCGGTGAGTTGCTCATTGCAGCCCGTAAACGCACAGACGTTTCCTGAGCGAGTGTACAGCAGCCGAAGTTCTTTCTGTGAATAGTTTCTGCTCACGACGACGATGCTACCCCGCTACCAAACAATCTCCAAACGCTCGCGCCTGAAAATACCACAATCGCGTTGCTCTCGCTGGTCGTTCCCGGGTCGAGACTCCGCACGCGAGCCGGTCTGCGGTAAATCGCGTGTTTACCCCAAACTCAGGTAAGACCAAAAAGCCGGGTTCACACAATGATAACCGCGGTCACCGTTAGCAGCCTGTGGTTAAAGTCCCCAACAACCGCGTTTTTGACCCCGTGGCGCGGGACAAAATCGACTTGAACCACAGGTTGTTAGCCGAGAGGTTCCGAGCGAAAGGCGGTAGAATATTCCTCCATGGCTTGCCGATGCTCTATAATTGGCGTCGGCATTTCCTGAAATATTAGGGATCTTTTGAGCATCGAACCACGAAATTTTGCCGCCGCTCCGTACAGGGGCTATGAGTACCAAATCCTCGCAACGGTATATGTAGGTTTGGATTTGGTGATCGCCCGTCACGTAACAGAATCCGTGTCGATAGAACCCGCAAGCGGCGAAGACATCGCCGCCGACCTGATCGTGGATCCGGAGCACGCACAAGCCACTGTCGGATTTACTGAAGGTGATCGCAACATTCAGATTCAGATCAAACTCCGCCAAACCGGCCACTGGACCGAAGCGGCATTTCGCGACGTTTTGATTGCCGGAACTTCAGCCGATAATGCGACAAAAGCTGGGTTAGGCCGAATTCGCCCCATAGACTATCTGACGAACAACCCCAATTCTCTCTTCGTGTTCATCACAAATGCGCAAGTCAATTCACAATTGAGTGACTTTCGAATAGACAAATTCGAGCAGCGATCCAAGGCTACCGCGCTACCTGAGAAATGTCCCGGAAATGCCGGCGAACTCTCGCCGCGGATCGGAATTTTGGAGCAACTGACGCCAGAAGTCCTTCAAAGTCGGATACGCGACTTACTAGGCGCCCGAGTTCGAGTCCCGTCGCGCTACATGGAAAACTGCGTTGATGCCCTTATTAACGCCGTCCGCGAGAGACTTCTCGGCAGAAGACCCAATGAATGGACCCGAACTGAATTGGTCTCAATTATCGGGGCCAATCGAGGATATCCCGACCAAGGAATACATTCACGGTTAGTCAAGCCACTCAATTACGACTCCTTGCAATCAAAACTATCCACGAATCACGCCCTCTTGTTGGTGGGTACGCCCGGTTCGGGAAAATCGCTTGTCTCCGAGGGTTTGCTTCTCGACTCCCGTCTCAACGGCTACGACCTCGTGCGGATAGACCCGACGGCGGCTCCGAACATTCAAACGCTCTTGGAGGACATTCACAAAACCGTCTTTTATTTAGAAGATCCTTGGGGAAGCTATCGAGTCGAGGAATACGCTCTCAAGTGGATTAACGAGCTCCCCAAACTTTTGCAGCGAGCCAGTGAAACCAAGAAATTCCTCATTACCTCTCGAAGTGGCATTGCCAAAAGCGCCTTCGGCACAACTGTACCAATGGTTGTTTCATCAGCGGAAGCTGTCTTGACTGAGAAAGACTACGACGATACGGCTCGCTCGCGAATATTGGACAACGAGATTACGGGGGCACCCCCAGATCAGCGCGATTTCGTGGATCACCATCGCAGCCACATCCTCAATAAGCTTCGCAATCCCTACGCTCTGTCTATGTTCGCCAAACGTCTCCGTGTGAGCACACATCTTCCGGATATCGATGAAATCATTCAAGAATCACAAACGGAATTCATCGGAAATACGCTCGCAAAAGAGGTCAAGGCAGGCGGAAGAAGAGCCGTCATATCCGGCGGAATCCTCTGGTTGCTTTTTATGATGGGCAAAGTGTCTTTGACAAACGCGGCCGCTCTCCGAGAGTACGCTATCGCCGGGGGTATCGATCCCGCCGACGTAGATCCACGCGGCCTTCTTCAAACGCTACTGGCCGCCGGCTGGTTCGAATCGATCGAGGAAAAGGTGAGAGCTCATCCAACACAAATTCAGGGTTTAGAGTCTCTCCTCCAGGAATCAGCCACACAAACCGAGGCTGAGGACGCTCTACAAGCGGTGCTACAAGGCTTCGTAAAAGGCGGAAAATTAAAAGCGGCAACTCGTGCGGTACGACAGCTTGTTTCGAGAAAGCTGCCGATTCCAATGGGAGCACAAGCTGCTATCGACAGATTTGTAGTTGCGCAGTGTGTCAACGCCATATCAAAAGATTTTCCGGAAGCTCTGGAGGACGTCGCGCGGCTCTCAAAGGGCGATGATCCAGTGAGCCTCGTTGCTCAAGCGATCATTCCACCGCCAAAGGCAAATTCCCATGGTTTTGGTTTATGGATTCCTCCGGATTGGGACGAACCTACGATCCAGGCGGTACGCACTTCATCCGACGCACGCCGCGTAGCTGCTTGTTTCCTTAAGTATTCGCTTCCACGCCATAACGTCTTCGAATACGCGCATTCCAAGCTCATTGAATTTCTCTTCTCAACCCTTGAATGGAATCTATCTGCGGAAAGTGAAGAAGGATTTGACGACGCGCTTAAATACGGAAACGTCGATTTTGAACCGCTGCTCGAAGGCGCGATGAGAGCTGTACCAGCACCTTATAGCCGTCTATTAGACAAGGCGTTGGCAGCTTTGGATGAGATCTCTCAAGCTCACAGCGAGCCGAACGAGGAATATCGACAGGCAGAGCAAGCGGAGCTTGATGCCGCGCACTGCGATTACATAATCGAGCGCCCCTCGGATGACTATTTTGTGCCAACGCACGCGATCGCACTGATCTTAAAGACGCGCCGATCGCACGAGGGGTTTACTTGGATCTTATCACATGCGCGTCGAAACGATTTACTCGATGCGTGGGGCGCAACCCTCTCGGCGAAGACTTCGAAGGAAGAGCTTGAAGCCTTCTGGACCGCAGCTCGGCCAACTCGTCCTCAGCTCGCTTGGCGAGCGTTCCGCGAAGCTAGGGCACGAGAATTGCGTCAGCGTCTTTTGGACGATGTCGGAAACACCACTCCTGAAGACTGCAATGACCTATTAAGATCCATTGCTGGAGTTTTGACAAACGGCGATTGGACCACCGACTTTCTGCCAAGTGTGGCGGGACTTCCGTTCGATAGACGCTTATTGATCGCGCATCACCTAACGCAAATCAGCGACGATGATGAACACGAAGCTCGAATTAAAAAGCAAACTGTAATGGCCATGTTTTCGGACGAGGAGAAACCTCTCGCATCCGCCGCTCTATTTGGTATCTCAGAAGCTTTGATCTCCTCATTGCCCGTTGACCAACTGCATACGCTGGCGCAATCGACGATTCCGAACGTTGCTTTCGTTGGAATAGGACTTTTGGCGGCTCAAGGGGTCGCCGAAGGAGATGCTCTGAAACGTTTAATGGGAAACGGCAATGAGTCCGTCCGAGCAACCGCGGCTAGCATCGCGGAGAAAGGGCTCTTTCGATCTCTAAAGGAGAGCCTTCGTGCCTCACTCACGGACACAGACTATCGGGTCCGGCGCGCAGCAATGAATAGTTTTGCAGCCCATGCCGACGATTCAGATTGGACCATAATTGCTTCGATGGCGAAGGATCGTTCGGGGCCAGTTCGAGAAACCTGCGCTGAATTAATCGGCAGATATCACCGCGGCAATGAAGCGATGACACTCGTCGACCTGTTGAATGACCGCCGGAACAATAATGCTCAAACTGGGATTTTCAAGCCGGAGTTCGTCGGTGGTCCAAACTATCACGTAGCGCGCGCGGCTGCGAAGTCGATAGGAGAGTTGTACGAGTTCAGTGACGAAGTCGAAGGAGCGCTCATCACGTTTCTTCGTGGTAGAGAGGAAAGATGCGACGACGTCGTAGTCCGATACGAAGCCATGCAAAGTCTTACACGCTTCGAAATCCACAATTTAGAATTGGTATTAAGCGAGTTTTTGCTCGACAACCAGCATGCGCCGGGTATGAAGAATCCCGGATATCCGGTCCGTTACGCTGCGGCGTGGGGTCTAGTTGAACGTCTGCAACATCACAGCCAAGCACGTCAAAATCTTAATCCAAATGTCCTCGTGGAGCCGGCGCTTCATACTGACGGTCGCGTGGCCGGACCATGCCTTTTGGCTCTCGGATTGCTTTATCCAAGATCCTCAGTTGAATGTGGAAATGCATTGCCAGTTGGTACATCACGTTTTCGAGCAGCACTTGTTCGATTGGGGACTGCTATGCTCGCCAATCAGAATCTGGCTCTGCCTTCGAATATAACGGCTACAAAAGCCTTGGAAGATCTCCTAGCGAAAATCCAGTCGGCAAGGGAGTGGGCTTATCGTGAATGGCAACTATTCCTCTCCGGTCAAGCAGAAATTACAGCGTGGCTTGAAGGCGTGAAGAACGCTAAGGACGTGGGCGATTCGGTGCTTTGGGCGCTGGGGCAGATTTGTCCCAATCTATTCGATACAAAAGCTGGGCAACCGCACGCGCAAGACTTGCCTCAGGTATTGGGAGTCGTGAGCATGCGCACGTTGACCGGCGGCGAGTAACAACATGGCGGAACGTCAACTGCGATATCGACTAATGTATACACCTCACCCTGATTCCAACCGGCTTACCGCTGCGTTACCGCGGAATTTAGTCGACGCAACCAAGCATCAGTTCCAACTCAACTTCGAAGTCCTTAGTCAAATGCGGTCGCTGATTTCGGAGTTAGCGGATGTTGCTGGAGAATATCGGCCGGACTTCGTACCGTTCTTCGCCACCGGTGGTATTCCCTTTGTGTTTCCCATGATGCACATCCTCGAACGCCGCAATCAGCATGAATTTGTCGACGGAAATCATTTCCACATGTTTCCCGGGCTAACGTGGAGAGGCCGAATTGACAACCTTTCGTCGAGCGAGTTTTTCATTCGCGAATTCGGCATGATATTGAGAGCTACTCGGAACTTAGGGCGTCCAATTCGGGTTCTCGTCATCGACACGACAAACTCGGGTAATGCGATTAATGTCGCAGTTCGTGCGCTGGAAGGGGCTTCTCAAGCTGCGGCCGTCTCCCCGCAGCATCCTTTGGAAATCCAAGTCTTCGGCATTGTGGATGCCAGCCACGCCGCGAACCGGAATCCCCGAGGCGGGACCGTGGCGTTTGAGACGCCTGTAGGTATTCGTCATCTGACGCTCCCTAGCGAATGGATAGCTCACGACGTGATTCGCGATGGGCAGCCGTTGCCAATGCGCCGCGTTGACGAGCTGCCTGGTCTTTCTTTGATCCTTCGCTACCGGTTTATTGAGGAGATTCCAACGGAAGACAGAGCAGAGTTGCTGGGAGCTCATGCTAGGCAAGGGATTCTCGGCGTAGAAACCGACCGGAATGCTGGACGGATTGTGATCGCCTATAGCAATGGGATTAGACAAACACAAACGGGATATAATTCGCCTGGCCATCGATTGCTTTCGTTGCTTTATTCGGACCAGAATTCGATGCCGTGGCAATTAATGAAGAAGTGTCATGCTCTGCCGCCCTTGACGCCGGAAGAAGAAGCAAGATGCGAAGAAGCCAATTTTTATTCTGAAGGCGGGCTTCGGTTTGTTGAACTAAATGGCATGGATGTGGCTGAGGCAGTGGAAGGGTTGCGACAAATGAATCGACTCCTCAACTCGGCAGAAATATATTGGCTGTCCAGACTAAGGCCGTTGCCTCTCGATCTGCTACCAAAAGTCAAGGCTTCCGCGCGTGCAAATTCCACGACTCATCCCGAATCGCTAGACTTCTTTAGGTTAGCATTTCCTGAACTCGCTGTTAGCGAACCTCCCAATACGGTGGACGCAAAGATTGATTGGTGGCTTGAACGGATCCCGCCGACGGGTAAATTGAAGTAGGCTATCGCATTGATTGAATAAGAATTGAGAATTGGCGCAAGGCCGACGTGTTGCGCAACACGCAACTCCTAATTCACAGATTTGCCTGCCATTGCGGTTGTGAGTGCAGCCTGAATGCGCCTAACCAGCCGTTTTTCGCCCTTAAACGAGAGCTCGTGCTCCCATACGCGAAGCACATGCCAGCCTCGTGAACGGAGTGTGCGAATGACAATCGCATCCCTTCGCTTGTTCTTCTTGAATTTTCGCTTCCAGAACGAGCGGTTGTTCAATGGTATATTTGAATGCTGCTGACATCCGTGCCAGAAGCAACCGTCCACGAACACCGCTAGTTTGAGTTTCCGAAAGACAAAGTCCGGTTTGCCAAACACCGCCTGATGCCGCCGCCAACCGCATATGTGGTGCCGACGGAAAAATCCCATCATTGCAAGTTCTGTGGCTCTATTGCCCTTGCCGCGAATGCGCGACATGACTTCTGATCGCTTGGCCTTGGTGAATACGTCAGACATGCCTTCTCAGGTCGTAACGGCCGGTGAAAAACCGAGTTCCTTTGCCCGTGCCATTATCCGCGCCCCCTGAATGGCCTGCTTATCGCTCGGGCTTGCCCCGTTCGCTAACAATCGGCCCAAACTGTACGCGAGGGATCGCTCCCAACCCTCCAGAAATTTGCGATCTTTGGCCCACTTGGAGAGAGCATACCAGTAATCCGCCGTCACTTGGACTACTTCCTTCCTCGCATCCTCGGCAACGGGGTCGGGCTTCTTGTCGGGGTAGGGCATGACGCTTTCCGGAGACGATCCTTTCCAATCTGCCGCAACATCAAGACTCATCGCACGAAATGTGGCCCAGGTTTCCGGCTTCTTGCACGCCTCGCCTATATTCCCCTGGCGTGTCGTCAGAAATTCATGCGCTGCCTTGCATGCCACCAAGAGCGCCGCCGACACATCCTCACTCAACTGCTGTTCGCGCCAAATGCGATCAAGGTCAAGCCTTCTTCCGGACGTTTCAGCAATCCACGCGAGAGCATAGGCAACGCTTTGCGCCCGATAACCTTGCCGATCAAGAGAATCAAATAATTTCTCGGAGGATCGCCACAAGATCACACGTGCGACGACCTGTTCAAAGAATCGGCGGTCAACTGCCGGCTCGCCGTCGTCTTCCAAACGAGCCGCGTATGCCTCAAAATTCTTCTCTGCGCCCCGGCAAACCAAATGCGGCAAACCAAGCCATGCGTGCTCATACTTGGCAAGATCGGTTTTCGTAAACTTCTGTTGGGGAGGATTCTGGCGAGCCCACTCCTTCTGTTGACCCGGTGTTCCCTGCCGCGACTTGTCGTCCAGGTAGGAGCCTCGCGCGCGTTCGTAATACCAGTGCGTGCCGCGATCCAATCCGCTTTTCGGTACGGACCAAATGGTCCGGGATAGGGCCTCCAACTCCTGATGGAACTTGCCGTTGGCCGAGAAGTCCGCGGCATTCACCTTGTTCTGACTGTTTGCATATTTTGAGATCAGAGGCACAAATTCGGATGTCTTCCCCGGTTCTGTGAGCACAGTCAGCTTGACCTGCACCACTACACCGGAGATGTCCTTGTGCTCTTTCTTCCACGCATGAAATATGCTGGCGGTCGTCTGTCCGCCGTTGACAATCTGAAAGTCTTTTGCGCGATTGAGCAGCGCATGGCCATTCCGGCCCAACTCCACATCCACTTCGGCCGCCGTGCAACACAGGCCATTATTGTAGGCCAGAAAACGATGCGGCTCCTCGCCCAGCGTCTTCTGCAACCCCTTGTTCACCTTGTTCTTCGTCTGCAGGAAGGCACGGACGTTTCTCTCCAGAAGTCGCTGGCCGTATTCGCCGTAAATTCTCGCCAGCAGTGGCGCCGGAAAGAATCCAAGGAAGGTGCGATACTCGTTTGTGCTGTCCGTGGTGAGAATGCATGAAATTGCACCGCCATAAAGGCCTGCGAAATCCAGTTCAATCGTCTCCCTTTGTCCGACATGCAACTGGCTGAGCTTTTCCAAGTCCCACAATACGTATCGCAACTCCAGGCCCGGAAGCTGCTCCTCCTCCACTTCAATTGCGCGCGAGCCGACAACTCCATCGGTGATGAAGAAAAGCCGCACTGTGACGAGGTACTCTCTCGATTCATGAATACGTCTTGCCGCCTCAAAGACCTCGTGCGCTTCCTCCAATTCCGTGTGGAATCCATCGATCGATCTCCGCAGGAAACCCCGCGCCAATCCGAAGTACCTCGCAACATCCGGCTTCGAAACCGCATCAGGATTTCCGCTGCCTTGGTAAAGGGTCACAAAAAGGTCCAGTGTTGCTCCGTCACCGGACAATGCCCACGCGTTGATTTTTGCCGCCGGAAACCGTCCCCTTGAATCCCATCGCAGGCAGGGCAGAACCTCCACGCCATCGACTTCATTGTGTTCGACAAGGCGCTCAAGAACACACTCGGTAAACGCATCCTCCCGCATTTGCGGCGAATTCGCATCCGCGCACTTCACCAGCACTTCCTGATGCAAATCCTGGGCGAATTGCTGCAAATCAGCCACGTTTTCTCCTCCCATGCGTCGGATTTTGGCTCGACACCAGCGACGCACTGATGGCATCCGTGCTTACCTTGAATGGCTCGCACGCGGCCACTGTCAGGTCGTAACTGACATCGCCCACCCCGACTGGCATCTGAGCCTCCACCAAACACGGAAATCCCGGACTCACGCGGAATGAATTCACTGAACGCACAGTATAGCCACGTCCGGAGTAGCGCAAGGCATGAGCATCCAGAAAGCCCGCCATAAGAAGCTCATCCTCAAACTGCTCGCTGGCCGTGGCGTCTGACGCCATCTTCGCACGCAGTGACGCCACCATCGCGGGCAATGTCTCGCCGACGCCGTCCTTCATATCAAGGGAGATCACATTCAGAAACAATACCTTCCACGCGGTGCAATCCAACTGGCGTTCACTCGTAATACGCACGATCTGGGGCTGTTTTGCCAGCGTTGTCTTGACCTCGACAGCGGCCTCCTGAAACTGAAAATCCTGGTGTGCCCGTTCTCCACCCTTCCAACCGCTGACCGCCGATGGCCCAAGCGCCGGAAGAAGTTGCTCGCGGAGAAAACGGAGTTCGCCCCAAAGGCCCCGTTGAGATTCCTCGCTCAGCCCGTCAACTGAAGCGGAAAGGAACTTTTGCCACCGGGCAAGCTGGCCAAGGAATACGCGGGCGTGCGACTCTGAATTATCCACCTCGCTGACTCGTCGGGCCAAATCTTCGGCCAACGCCGTAAAGACATCCAAAAACCGTGATTCCTTCAATACCACACCGAAATAAGAATTTCCTTCGACGGAAACCGCCAGGGGCTCCAAGCCTTTGGATCGCGGCCAGAGGCGTCGCGCCGGCAAAGTGTCTTCCGGAAGCTGCAGGAGAATCGCGCGTCGGCGAGAGGCGAGTTCCAAACCAACAAACAGCGGGCAGCCAGCCACCGATCGGGCAAGACGCAACAGCCACCCACCGCTGCCAGCGCTTCCACCGACCGCGTCCGCCTCCAACGCTGCCCATAGCTCGTCAATCTGCATCGATATAATCCTCGTCGTGGAACGTCTCCTGCCAAACCTTGTTGACCCTGTAGTCCACCGACCGAGCCGTATCGCTTGACGGGAAACTAAACGCCAGTCCCATGAACGGCGCTTCGTTCTTCGGCCAGAGCCCTGATGTCGGTACAACGGGGTAAATCATCAGAAGCCCGTGGGTTTTGGGCCGGAGGTGCCGGCTGACCTCCCCGTTGATGCGGGAACGTTTGGATTCTCCAGCCTCCGAAGGCTTTCTCATTGCCGTCAGCCGCTCGGCGGCTATCGCCAGCGTTGTTTTTTCTCGGCAGCATTTGGTCAGGAGTTCCTCCTCTGTGGCCGAAAAGAGTGGGCCGCCGCCTTCCACCGCACGCTTCGCGAGAAGATTTGCGAGCAACGTCTGATCCAGCATCATTTGTTCGAGATCGAGAGCCTGATGAGACGGACTCTGAATATTCGCGTTCCGCGTTGCATAGATGGACGGAATCTGGCCAGTGTCCCACGAACCCTCCTCCGGCGCCCGCACCGCAAGTCCAGCCTCGCAACCGGCGATTTTGTGCGCTTCCGCCTTGCCTGCCGTATTTATCAAAGCCACAGTCCAAGTGATCAACTCGCCAGCGCCAACCTGCTTCTTTATGAATTCCATCAATTCAAGCTTTTGAAGTCGCCAGCCTTCGGAAGCAAATGAAAAATCATGCAGCAGGCCGTCAATCAATTGAACCGGCGTCACCTTCCACAGCCACGCGCTTCGGGTCTCAATTGCGGTCCCGCGGCCTCCCAATCCGTCCAGGAACTTCTCCACAATCTGCGCATTACTCCGAACCACATCCGGTTTTGTCACAAAATGGGATGTCTGAACAAGCTGTCCCGCGTAGGACAAATGCTGGGTTTGCGCGTGCGACATCTTGTTCATGGCCGTCACGAGCAGACCATCCGGATGTTCGCGCACCCGCAGCCCGTAGCGACGCGGCGTCAGGCCGGCCGCCTTCATGCGATCAAATTCGCGACGAAGCTCGACCTCAGCGAGCGCGATATGCCGGTACCATTTACGCAGATCGTCCGTGGTAAACAAACGGCACAGGTCCAGGTACCCAGGTCGGTAGCCAAACCAGCGGCCCATCTGCATAAGCGTGTCATACATTTGCGACGCGCGCAGGAAGTAGCTGATTGAAAGCCCATCAAGCGTTAGGCCACGGGACAATTTATCCCCGCCCACCGCAATTACGTTGATTCCCTTAGGATGAGAGACGTAATCCAACACATCGGTCGCGTGACCGTTGATTTCCTTCAGTTCGACGCGTGCGGCCGCCTCCGGCAATTCGGAGACAACCTGCTCCCACTTCACCGCGTGCAGGTTATCATCGGGGGACATCTCTCGAATCTTGCCGCTGATCGTCTCAAAGTCATCCTTCCAGATTTTATTTAGCTCGGAGAGAAGCGTCTGTTGTCGTTCACCTTCCCCGATCGCAAGACGACGACGAATGCTGTCAATCTGCTGTTGAATGAGTTGGGCCACTTGGTGTTGGACGTCCACGAACCGTGTCACGTGGACAAGCATCGAATTGTGCTGTGTGCTTTGGCCTCGCGCACGTCTTGCCGCACAAACGAGCACGAAGCAATGGATC
The DNA here is from genome assembly GCA_050015435.1 of Bryobacteraceae bacterium. Taxonomy (GTDB): domain Bacteria; phylum Acidobacteriota; class Terriglobia; order Bryobacterales; family Bryobacteraceae; genus Palsa-187. Next base: position 8,611 of record JBEKBK010000029.1, on the reverse strand, counting down.
GCATGCGTCAGCGAGGCCGGCAGTTCACCAATGTCAAGGTCTTTCTTGTGTTTCGGCGGAAATACATCTTCATGGTCATTTACCGTACAAACAAGCGGAAGCGCTGGCTTGGATTCAATTCCGGAATCCGGGTCCCCGTCGAGTCCAAAAACACGCGACGGGCTGATGTAGTTTGATGGCGGAGACACATTGAGAATGAAACTGCGGGGAAAGAGGTCCTCGCCATGCTTTGGCGTTTCCGCTTCAGGATTGATGAAGATGTTCGCGAAGGGAGTCGCCGTGTAGCCCACGTACGCCCTCTTTTCGAACGCGTCCAGGAGTTCGCGGATTCGGCCGTTGATCGCGGTCACATCGTTCTCGTCCGTCTTTTTGCCCTTTCGATCCTTGGTGTTGATGGAGGCGTTATCCGCCTCGTCGTCTATTACCAGCAGCGGTACGTCCCGGATGATTTTCCGTTTGCTTCCCGCGACTTCCTGACCACGGACGTGTAGAACCCATTTAAGCAGGTTTTTAAGGACGCTTCCGTTTTTCTTGATGACAAGAACGACCGGAACCCCACCAATGTCCACACTGGTATCCGCCTTCGGTGCCTTGAAGTCCCCATCATCAAGGCTGCTGGTAAGGGTCGTGACTTGGAGAAGTTGTTTGAACAATTTGCCCACCCCAATGAGACTGTTTGCCTGATTGAGATGACGATCCTTCTGGCTGTCGCGACCCAGAACCCCCTCGTCAAGTCGGTATTGGGTCTGACTCCGCAGATTGTTGTGCATGCCCGCCAGCACAACAATGACACGATATCCCGCATCAATGGCCTTGCAGATGAGTCCACAGTAATTGGCCGTCTTTCCCGATTGCACGCTTCCCACAACCATGCCGCGCGAATCCCATGTTGGCGGCCTGTCCGGATCTTCCAGCCTGCTCAGAATGTCATCAGTCAGCTTCCCCAACGAGCTGACCGATGCTTCCGGAAGCTTCTTTCCATGCTCCAGGAATTCCTTGTATCGATTCCAAAATTTCCAGTCGATGCTGCCACGGCGGGCCGTCAGCCATTCGATGTGATCATCAGGATCGTCCATCAGTGTTGCATCCGGCACCTGCACGTTGGCCTCGTGCATGAGTTGTGCCACGAGTGCCTCCGTGTTGACCTCACCCATTCCTGCGGCGCGCGTGGTTTGCACCGCAAGCGCGACCTGCGCACGTATGACCTCGGGCGTGCGGACCGGCTGGTGATGCAACAGCGTCACCGCTATGGATCGGGCATGGTCAAACGCGCTGCTCATTTCTCATCCTCCTCTTCCTCGATGTTCTGCAGTAGCTGTGGAAACCTCGGAAATGGCTCGAAATGCGCGAGTCTTAACAACGCTTCCTTCCGTGACAAGCCCCCGCCGCGGAGTGCTGCAAACACCTGCCGCATCACATCCAGAATCTCAGATTCTCGCGCCGACTCAAACGGACCGATAGTCTGGTCTGGCCTCTCTCGGTCTGTGATGGTGATCAGTGGTATGGGAATCGTCTCCTCAATCATCCGCAGAAGTGCACTGAACTTCGGAATGTCAGTACACATCCCACGCACCTGCTTGAGAAGAGGGTGTTCACGGTTGAGACGGTAGAAAACCTGATTGTGCCTCGCATTCTGCTCCCAGAGAAAGACCCGCTCCGCCCCCGCAGCCGGAATCAGCTTTGCCCCCCGGTACGAATAAATGCGTTTGGCCATGCTGCGCGTGCGCTCACCGATGCGGGCCAATTCACGGCGGAGTTTCTCCGGCGGCCTTGCTCGGGATTTCGTAACATCAATCTCCCACTCGTGGTCCAACGAGTTCGGCAGGTCAACACGAATCCTGGCGAGCTTATAGTGTTCCTCCTGTCGCCATCCTTTAATCCCGAGCCAGTCACCCGGCACGATAAGACGACGATTTCGATAAACGTAAAAACCCTGATGAGCATTCCACCCACGCAGACCGGCCGCTCGCCCATGGGCGTCCGGGTCCAATTTCGAGAGATGCGGAAGAACAAACGGCTCAACTTCGACAATCTGCCCTTGGAAGCGGAGTTTCTCCACAGCGAGCCGCTGTGTTGCGGGCATATCCGGCAGAAACGGATCCCAAGCTTTGATTGGGTTTCCGTTGAGCGAAAATGCCACCGCATCCCTGCCCGTCATCATCCGGTGGAATACGGTTCCAAAATGCTCGCCCACATGCTCCGCAAGCCTCAGAAATGCGTCCTCATCAGCATCGTCGTCCGTTGATGTGCCGGAGGCAATTCGATCGAGAGCCTCCCAGACAACAACTGTTCCATGCTTCGCATCGCCCAGTTTCGCGGCGAGCGTGGCTGCAATCTGCGACGGAGTTCGCAGCAGATGCCAGCGGTTGGTATCAGCCACATGGTCAAGATCCCAACAACGCACCAGAGGCTCGCCACCGTCACGCCGCGTGAACACCGTCACCCGTCGGCATTGCGAGAATGAAGCCGTTTTCAAACCAAGCCCAAAGCGACCGAAATCCGTCGGATCACGCGTTTCACGCGGATTTCGGCTTCCAACCCGCATCGCATCCGTCAGCGTCGGCTCATCCATTCCGTCTCCATCGTCGGCAATCGCGATGGCTGAATGTTCACCAGCCCAATGAAAGTGCACGGATATCGAGTGCGATTGGTGAAAGAGGCTGTTATCAGCAAGGTCCGCCAACGCCGTTGCGAGATCGTAACCAAATGCGCGAAGAGACTCGATCAGAGCCGCGGCACGTGGTTCAACAATATCCGAATCGTTATCCCCCATCTGAATTTCCATTTTCTGATGCAGACTTCACGCCAGCATCTCCTCCGTTTTCTGCCCGACATCGTCTAGCAAGCCGGGGTTACGATGAACCATGCCGGCCAGCACCGCCCGACTGCAATAAAATTCATCGTCTTTCAATTCCCCGGCTTGATAGCGCCGCCAGGCATCTTTGGCCACAGGAGCGAGCGCCACGGGCCACCCACTCCGAACGTAATGGCGGGCAAGGTGACGCAGGTCGATGCTGCCAATCGCGGGCATTTCGAGCCGGCTCGACACTTTGTCGCCGTGCTCCAGCGCACTGTCAGGATGCAGTCCCGAAAAGAGAAACGATATCGAGTACCAGCCCCGCAGAAATTCCGCGGGGGAGACTCTTTGAATGTTCTTCTCCTTCGCGGCATGAACAAGCGACTGTATCGCCTGAACCGCCTCCAACTCGTCCACGGGAAGCCACCGTCCTTTCGGCCGAACAACCTTGTTGTTTGACATGTTCTTCTCCAGATAGGATTTCACCGCCAAGCCAACAGCTTCCGCCACAAGCGGTGGAACAGCATTACCGATGACACGAAACTGGTGTGTGCGCGCTACTGGGAATTCAAACCAATCCGGGAAACTCTGCACACGTGCGGCCTCTCGGGCAGTCAGTGAACGGTTTTGGGTCGGATGAACGAACATCAGACCATCCTTGCTCAAATGGGCCACGATCGTTGAACATGGTGCGTCGCGATGCTGCCGCGTGTAACGGTCCTTGAAGGATCCCTTGTCATAAGGGAATTCGAATTTCTCGCCGCGCTTCATGGCTGTCGTGCAGTGCTCACCTTCCCGAAGCCTGGAAAAATCGCGCAGGTCGCGGTCACTATGCGGACGGGCACGATGCGCCGTCAGCTTGGAGGCATGCTGCACCTCCAAGGTTTCATAAAGGTAACGACGCCCGTATTTCTCCACGTGCAATTTACGTCGGTCCATGTCGTAATCAGTCACTTCCTCACCGCCGCCGGCCCGGATCACTGGAAGGTCGCAAATCGCGGCGCCAAGGGTAGGGGAGGACATCGCGCGTGGCACCGGTCTAAGCTCGCCCCGAAAATACTCGGGTAAATCAAGCCGGGTGCCAACAATAAGCTGGCGTTGCCGCTTCTGAGGCACACCCAGTGCATATGCCTTTTCAATTTGGGAATGCACGCGGTATCCCATTTTCCGCGCTTCTTCCTGGACCTTCGTAAAGTATTTTCCGCCGGCTGCGGAGCGAATGCCCAGCACGTTCTCCATTACGAAAACCTTCGGGCTAAAGTATTCTACGTAATCGAGAAACGTCCGATAAAGGTATCGGCGCCCATCCTCCACCAAACGCGGTCCATGGTTTGCCCCGTCGCGTTGCCGAACATTTGAAAATCCCTGGCACGGCGGTCCGCCCACAACGACATCGACTTCCCTTGTGTCGATCAGCGTCGCCAACTCCACAGGATCAAACGTGGTCAGATCCCTTTTCAACACCTGTGGCACTTCCGCAAAATTCCTCTGAAAAACCTGTATGGCCTCGGAATTGAAATCGATCGCTGCGAGAACCCGGAACCCAGCACGCTGCATGCCTAGGCTGAACCCACCGCAGCCGCAGAATAGATCGATGCAGGTGAAATCTTTCATCAAACGGAACTCTCGGTCAAAAGCCTATCAAAGACGGGAAACGCCGACGAGCAAAAAACGACCCTCCCGCATCCGGGGAATCCGACATCCTCTCGCACACAAAATCTTACAGCATTTTAACACTTCCGAGCGCGCACAACGAGTTTGCAACGCCCACATCGAATTCCTAGACTGATTTTCATGGGCTGGACGCACCACTGGCAGCGCGAGACCGAATTGCCCGCACCGGCATTTACCCAAGCGGTGGAAGACTGCTCGCGCATTCTCGGGAACGTAAACATCCCGTTGGCCGGACCAGATGGCAATGGCACGCCGATTTTCCGTCCGGATGTTCTCGCGTTCAACGGCGCGCAGCCCCGCAGCTGTGAACGATTCGAGATTCATCAGGTCGAATTTGACCGTCATGGACGCAGAATCGTTCGGTCATTCTGCAAAACCGAGCGCCTTCCGTACGATCTTTGCGTCCAACTTGCCCTTATCGTCTTCAAGCATCACTTGGGTGATGCCTTACAGGTTGGCAGTGATGGCTCCGACGAGGACTGGCAGACAGCGCGGAACAAATGCCAGGAGGTTGCCAGTTACGGCATGGATTTTCAGCTTTCCCCGAAGTAGAAACTCAGCACGAGGATTTGGCCTGATTCCCCTTGAGTCGTTCGGCGTCGTGACTATGCTTCCTGTCGAAAGCGGACATACTTTTATGAACGAAATCGAAGCAACCAAACTGGCCGAGATTTTGGGCGGTAGGACGTGGCAGTCCGGAGGTGGCATTTGGCTTGTCGTCTTCCGCCGATCCGACGGAAGGGTCGCGGTTCTCTCGGCCGAAGCGGTTACCGAATACCAGTCTGAGGAAGAACTCCAATCAGGCGGCGATCCGACAAAGTCAATTCTTCTGTGCTGATTCCCACCGCCTCACTGACAGGGCTTCCGTTGAACAACACCACTGCGTGCCGGGAAACGGGCCACATCGAGATTAGCACACACTAAACATAATAAACATTGTGCGCGAAACCAGTACCGAGCGTGGTGGTGTGATCCTTCGATCTGACCCAGCGATGTCCGCGACTGATTCGCGCAAGGCGGTTATCGCCGTTCGATCCGCTCGCGTCCGCAACTTGGGCGGCGGCGCAGAAGACCGAGGCCACAGACGCCGAGGAGGGAAAGTGCGGCGGGTTCGGGGACCACGCCGGTAAACGTCGCTTCGAAAACGGTGTCGTCATCGACCAGGGCATAACTGAATCCTGGCTCTTGCGGCATCCCGGTGAAGTCTGGATTGAGTATGATGCCGCCGCTGGCAATCAAAAGGTCAAATGTCTCGCCAACCGTAGGGTAAAAGTCGTTGATATAGTCCGTTTGAATGGTTCCGGCGAGATCGACCGTGCCATTCACGGTGAGTTGGCTGTATCCGTAGATCGGATCGGGACCGCCGAGGTCAAAGAGCGTTTCGCCGGTAGACGTCTGGGTGTAACTTCCATTAACGGTCAGGTCGCCGACAACTGCTTCGCCTTCATTCTGGAGCGCTTGCCCCGCCGGGAGGTTGATGACAACGGGACTGGCCGCTTCCCCTCCTCCGTAAAAGGTGCCGCCGGCATCATTCGTAAAACTCTGGAAGGAATAGGTTGCTCCGCCCGTTGGCGGCTGAAACACAACGGTGCCCTGATTGGTGAACGTGCTGAAACTGGGCGCCGTAATGTGAACCAGGCCGGCGTTGATGATGTTGCCGTTCACGGTGCCGCTGGCGTTGAACGTTCCGCCCGCGGCAATGTAGAGCGGGCCGCTCGTGAGATCGAGCGTGTCGCCCAGAGCAAGGCTGGCCACCGCACCGGGAAGGATTTCATAGGCAGCATAAGTGAACGTCTGCCCCGTGCCGGGAGTAGAATAGTTGCCGGCGACAGAAGCCGTCTGCGTCGAAGTCGCCGTGGCGACTGGAACGGCGTTGGGATCGAGGCCCGCTCCAAGGATGGTCACAGAGATATTTTGGAAATTGAAGGCAGCCGAGATACTTCCGTTTACCGCGTAGATGTATCCACCGCTGGTCAGATTAGCCACCTGATCCAATGATTCACCAGTAAATTGGGTCACTGGATAAGTCCCGTACAGCCCAACTTCATTGTAGTCCTGCACGTTACCCGTGTTCCAACCTGACGCCCAATTGAACCACTCGTCGTCTTGAACGGCTATGGAATCCTGTCCAGACACATTGTCCGCAATGTCCGCGTCGATGTCACCAAAAGTATAAGTTCGCGAATCGGCTCCGGTTGTTAGAGTAAAGGTTGTAGCTGTCACGGCACAATTGACATATTCTCCCGAAGGTGAGTCCAACACGCCGCCCAATGAAGTCGAAAGGGAGGCGACGGTCGTGTTATTAATCGGCAAGCCATCCACCGACGTTCCGCTATAGAGCGTGGTGAGCGTTCCAGAAGCCTCTATCGTAATCGTTTGGGCTTTCGCGGATGTTGCGTTCAACCCGACTGCGGAAATCAGACCGAGCATCGCAGCCGCGTTTTTGGGGATACCACGATTCTTGCACCAATAGTTATTAAGTCTGGGTGCGATAGCTCTCATCGCCGCCGACAACAACGAAGTCCCGATTGATCGAAACGTCCGCATGACGCACCTTCTCCTCTCGCCTAAATCGCTTTATTTCTCGACGGGCAATCCGGTCATTTCGGGGATTGAGTCCCCTTCACTTCCGCTTGCGACGGCTTATTCTCCGGCTGCGGCTTGTGCTGAGGTTTCGCCTGCCGGTCTTTTTGTGACTTTGATCCGCTTTCCTCGTGATGACCTAAACCGTTTGTCATGGTTTCATCCACTTTCTCCGCGACTTCGCCGATAAGCTGACCGCTTCTGGCGTAATACTTCGACAGGGCATCGCGGGAGCCCAAGAAAAGCACGATGCAAAGAATGGCCACGCCGAGGTCCGTGCCAAAACCTAGGAGCGGCGACGTTTGTAAGGAGCGATTGACGGGATACGCCCACAAAATGGCGACGAGCGTGTTGGCGTAGAACTGGTAGTACCGATAGTGATTGTCGGACAGGTAATCCAAAGCCGCCAGACGATTTTCCAGTTGCCGGAAATCCCACGCCGGCGACCGAACCCCCGTCCATTGAAGAAGATGATCGATTGCCAGCCAGCGGATGCAACTGACGATCATCCCAACGCCGGTTGCGGCCATGATCGCGTAGACCGTCGGCCCAATTCCGAAATCCCCTACCCCCAAGTTGGCGGGCCGCAACCATTCGCCCACGACGGGCATGAGCGGCGCAACGCCAGCCAAGCCGATGAAGCCTGGGATCAGAAAGGCCACGATTAGGCCAAACTGCCTGCTGGAAATTTCGGACATCCGCGAACAAAAGCGACCTCCCACGTCAGTGAGGGCGTGCGTGTACTATAGTACACTGACCGCTGGCCCGTCAAGAGCTATCGTCCGCAAGGGTGTTGGCACAAGAGCTACGAAAAGCCCGGATCGCGGCTGGACTGACGCAAGAAAAACTTGCGGCGAAAGCGTCTGTCTCCCGCGAGTACGTCAACTACATCGAACGCGGGAAGCGCCAGCCCACCGTCGCGATATTTATCCGCCTCTGCAAGGCGATGAAAATCCATCCTCCTGACCTGCTTGAACGCATCGTCCGTCCATAATCGCGGGCGATAGTTTACGCGGGTTTTCAAGATCGCCGATCGCAACCCGAATACAGCCGCCGCAATCAAAAGCAAAACGCGCCCGCGCGGCGCCGCGCGGAGCGATTAAAAACACCGCGAAATTTCAGGAATCCACTTGACAAGGGTTTGGCGGAAACACAGACAGCAGACTCCGACTTGCGGACAAATTCGGGGCGAGAGACAACCATCAAGTCCTCAAGTTTTTCTCTCGCCCCCTCCCCCACTCTTTTTCCTTCTCCTCACCGTCCTGCACGAATTCTTCAGGACAGAGTTCCTCGCGTTGCGTTCTCGCCGTGTTCATTTCGTTTGTCGTAATTGCCGTGGTCAATGTGGTAAATCCTTAAAGCCCCCCAGCGACTGCAAAACTGTCGCATTCGCCGCTATAAGGGTGAAATCAACCAAATTGACAACTCCGACGTTGGCAAGGTCATAAGGACTGGGGGCGGACTGATTATACGCCTTGTTAAATCCTTTCATGGTCAAATTGCTAAGGTTGTGGGGCGCCACAAAGCCATTTGTGGCATTCAGGGGTGTAACATAAA
>JBEKBK010000028.1:0-30812 GCA_050015435.1 Bryobacteraceae bacterium | reverse complement strand
CATCCCGGCAGACATGAGTCAATCACCCGGCGAATCGGCTTCTGAACGTAAGAGAGAGTAGTTAAGAAGGGGTAAGGTGGTACCCTCAATTAAGCGATCCGAAACCCACCTCATAACCCTTGGTCGCCGGGTCATCACAGGGCATAATGTCTCCTACGATGAACCTTTCTCCTGAAGAAGATTATCCTCGGATCTGCTCCGAAGTTGGACTCACGTGCGAAGCGTGCACCGAGGAAACCGCGCGTCAGCTTTCGCGGGTTTGCAAAGGACTTCGAGGCAAGATGATCGATCAACTGTTTGTTCAGATCCATCCTTATTCCGCCTGTTCGCCGATGCACGCTCACTTCAAGAATAGTTATCAGGAAGCTTCCCCGGACCGCGTTCTTACTATGGCGGCGGTCGCGTAGCTCGCGCGGCGTCGAGCGTCGACCGATTCGTGTAAGGTAATCGCCCGATGAGTGGTTAAGAGAAAACTCCCGGTTTCTAGGACCAAACCTAAGCGGGAAATCGGGTCGATTCGTAATTGTATCAGTCCGATAATCCCATTAGGCTTAGAAAGGAGGCCGAAAGGTTGCTTCGCAGCATCATCGTCAGTCCCGACCAAGAGATGGCTCAGCGCCTGGAAGCGGCCCTTTCCGCCACGGGCGAAATCACCATCGGCCGGATTCTGAATCGCTATCCCAGCGCGATCGATCTGGTTCGGACATTGCGGGCGCACGCGCCGGATTGTGTGTTTCTGAGCTTCGAGTCCGTGGAGAAGGCGCAGGAAGTGGTCAAGTTCCTGGAGACCGAGGCCAAAGGCCTTCAGATTGTCGCTATCCATCGGAATTGCGACGCGAAACTGCTTCGCGAAACCATGCGAGTCGGGGTACGCGAGTTTCTGTCCGATCCGTTCGAGCGGTCGTCCGTGATAGAGACAGTGGGGCAACTGAAAACGCTCATCGAGCGCCACCCGCCGGTCCATGACGCGACCAGTGATATTTTTGCGTTCCTGCCGTCCAAGGCCGGCGTGGGAACTTCCACGCTCGCCCTGAACGTAAGTGCAGCGATGGCGCGGCGTCCTGACCTGCGTGTGCTGCTGTGCGACTTTGACCTCAATTCGGGCATGATCCGGTTCATGCTGAAGCTCCAGAATGAGTACTCAGTCACCGATGCGGTGGAGCATTCCATGCATGTCGATGAGCACGTCTGGCCGCAACTGGTCACGACCTTGGATGACCTTGATGTCTTGCATGCCGGCCGGATCAACCCGAACATCCGTATCGAGACCGCGCAGATTCGCGCATTGGTCGATTTTACGCGGCGCAACTACCAGGCTCTGTGCTTCGATCTCTCCGGAAATCTGGAAAGGTATTCGCTCGAGATCATGCAGGAGGCCAAACGCGTTCTGTTGGTATGCACGCCCGAAATCGCTTCATTGCACCAGGCGCGGGAGAAGTTGCATTTTCTGAAGGCGCTCGATCTGGAGAGCCGCGTGTCCGTGATCCTCAACCGTTGTCAGAAGAAGCCGCTGTTTACTCAGAAGCAAGTCGAGGAGATTCTGGGGCTTTCCGTGATCAAGATGTTTCCCAATGATTATCATGGCGTCAACCAGGCCATGACCGCAGGCAGCTTCGTGGACGCCAAATCTGACCTGGGCCGGTCCATTGAAAAATTCGCTTTCGACCTCCTCGACCGGCGGGCGGCGCCTCCGCCGGCGGAAAGACACAAGTTCCTCGAGTTCTTCGCGGTTCCTCCGCGGCAGTTCGTCTCCGGCCAGAAATAAGTTCCCCGCACGCGGCTGATATTGTTGAAGCAATGGACGCCGTATTCCACTGGATCGTTGCCTACGGGCCCGGGATGCTGTTCCTGTTGCTGATGGCGGGCGTTGTCGGGCTGCCCATTCCGGATGAAACTCTACTCGTTTTCTGCGGGTATCTCATCGGAAAGGGCGAGTTGAATCCGGTAGTCACGTTTTTGTCCGCTTTGCTCGGGAGCTGGTGCGGAATCACCATCAGCTATACCATCGGGCGAACGGCCGGAATCGGCGTCGTGCACCGCTTCGGAAAATATCTTCACGTCACGGAACAGCAACTGGACCGGGTGCACCTATGGTTCGATCGGATCGGGCACTGGGCGTTGCTCGTGGGCTACTTCATCGCCGGCGTACGCCACTTCACGGCCATCGTGGCGGGAACATCCGGACTCAGCTTCCCGGGCTTCGCGAAATTCGCCTGGCCCGGAGGCTTTTTGTGGGTTTCGACCTTCCTGACGCTCGGATATTTTATCGGAGAAAACTGGAAAGCGATTGCGGAGTCGATTCACCAATACGTTTTATATGCTTCCATCGCGTTATTGGTAGGCGTGCTTTGCGTTTATCTCTGGCGGCGGAGCGTACAGGCCAAGCTCTAAGGCCGGACCAACGGCCTAGAGTGGCCCTGAGATCGATTCCCTATCTCACCTAAGGTTCCTAGGTATGTCTGGTAGGGGATGTCCCTGACGTGTTCCAAAACAATATGCGTGTAAATTGAATGCATGTTCCACTGGATCTGCCCGGAGTGCGGGTGCGAGATTCCACCCTCGGCGAAGGAGTGTCCCGCCTGCGATCCGAAGAGCGTGGCAGTCGCCGCGGAAGTCCCGGTCGCGGCCGCGCCGGCAGTTCCCGCCGTGGAGCCGGCTCCGCGCGTGAACGGCGCGACCGCCAGTGTTCCAGTGGCTCCGCCGACGCCGCCTGTTGCGGCGGCCGTTGTACCGGTTCCTGATCCCGGTCCCGAGCTTCCGCTCGATCCGCTTTTAGTGATGGCCGAGCAGATCCGATCGGTCCATTTGGAACACGCTGCGGCCCACGCTCCGGCTCTGCCTCCAGCTCCAGTCGTGGCAGCACGGCCGGACCCTGCGCCGTTGGTTGAAGCTCAGCCCGTCACGCCGGTCGTGCAGAAAGAGAAAGCCACGGAAACTGAGGCCGAGCCGATTCCAATGGTCGCGGCTGAGGCTCCTCCAAAGCCTCCGGCCCCCGTCGAGCAACCGATCCAGCCACCCGTGCAAGCTGCGCAGCCCCAGCCCCAGCCGATTCCAGTGGCCGCCGCTGAAATGCCGCCTGTGTCTGTGGCATCTGAGCCAGCTCCAGTCGAGCAACCGATCCAGCAAGACGTGAAAGTTGCCGAACCTCAGGTCGAACCGATTCCGGTAGTCGCCGCCGAAGCGCCGCCCGTGGAGTCTCAGGCCCCGCAACAGACGCATGAACCCGTGGCAGCACCGCAAACCGCTTCGGCAGGGCTAGGGGAACTCGCAACTGCGATCGGGCTGACCGAAGTGCGGCCCACAGCGGACGCGCGGCCGGCGCTGGAAGCAGAGCCCGTCCTGGACCTCGAGAGCGATCAAGAACTCGCGGCCGAAGCGGATGCTATCGCGGAAGAACCTGAATCCGTTCCCGCCATCGAGCAAAACGCGGTGCACGACGCAAGCGTCACGCTCGCCCTGCTCACGCCGCCGTTCGCGGAGCGCACGCGAACACCGCTACTCCTTCCGGCAGCCCCCGCGCAGGAGAAGTTCTCCCCCGAGCCTGTCGCGGCGCAGGCCGGCCATGCGCCGCTTTCCGAGAGACTCCAGATCGACAGTCCGCCATCGGGATCTCGTCTTCCTCTGGCTCCGTTGCAGGATTACACGGCGGCCGCAGGCCGCGCGATGAGACCCGCGGGCGCCAAGGCGAAAGTTTTCGCGCCGGAGGCTGGGCCGAAGATCACGCTTCCCGGACCGGCGCTCCCCCCCGAGCTCACGTCTTTCAAGGACGCCAACCTCGTGGCGGCTCGCTCCAACGAGAAGCGTCCCAAGAAGAGCGACAGCCTGCCAGGCTGGATGGTCAGCATGCTGGTGATGATGCTCCTCCTCGCGGTTGGAATCGCGGCGGTGTATTACGTGCTGCCTTCAGGTCGTTCCGAAAGCCAAACGAAAGCCGCTCCGACGGAGGCTCAGGCATCCGTCACGACGCCCGGTACACCAACACCTTCGGTCCCGCTAGCGCAATACATCGAGGTGACTGGATTTCGAATCGTCGTGGATTTCGCCAAGAAATCTGAGATTCACTACCTGGTGGTGAATCACTCGGCCACCGAGTTGTCGGATATGACGGTCTACGTCACGTTGCAATCCTCGAAAGCGAAGCCGGGAACGCCTCCCGTGTGCCGCTTCTCCTTCAAGTCCCCCAGCCTGGGGCCGTTCGAGTCCAAGGAAATGACCAGTTCCATCGAGAAGATGAGCCGCTCTGTCTCCGTTCCCGAATGGTCCGACTTGCACGCTGAAGTGCAAGTTTCGCAGTAACATTCCTCAGGCGCTATCATAGCCACGTGCGCCTGCTGCTCTTCTTTCTCGCCTACGCGTCGATTGCCGTTTCGCAGCCGATGGACGAGGATTTCGCGCGGCTGGTCAAAGAGTGGACCACGCGGCCGGAGTTCACGAGTCCGCTGGTGGACCATTTGCCCAAGGTCGACGGGGTTCCGTCGCCGAAGGATGTGCTCGGCTATCACATCGGCACGCCGAAGAAGCTCACCTATTACGCCGACATTCTTCGCTACTATCGCACCCTCGCCGGGAAGTCGCCAAGGGTGAGGATCATGACCATCGGAAAAACGGACGAAGGGCGCGAGTGCGTCGTGGTGGTGGTCGCATCCGAGGAATCGATTCAGAACCTGGAGACTTACCGGGCGAATCTTGGCCAGCTCGCCGATCCACGCGGCCTGAGCGAATCCGGCGCGCGCGAGATCATCGCCCACTCAAAACCCATTTATCACTTGATGGGTGGGCTCCATAGTTCCGAGACCGGTCCTTCCGAGATGCTGATGGAGCTGGCGTACCGTTTGGCAACCGAGGAGTCTCCGCTTATCAAAGGTATTCGCGATCACGTGATCGTGACCATTACTCCGGTCAGCGATCCCGACGGACGCGACCGCTATGTCGATTGGTATTACCGCTACAAGATCGATGAGACGAGTGAGCAGGACAACGTCGGCGGTCCGCCGCTGTGGGGCAAGTATATTTTTCACGACAACAACCGCGACATCAACTATTCGCAGTTGACCATGCAGACGTTGCTCAAGTGGTATTTGCACTGGCATCCGCCGATCATGCACGATCTGCATGAATCGCAGCCTTTCATGTACACGTTCAGCGGGCAGCCGCCGCAGAACCCGACGCTGGACCCGATCCTCTACGGCGAATTGCCCTGGATGTCGAGCTTCGAGCTGGAACAGATGACCAAGTACGGAATGCCGGGAGTGTGGACGCATGCGTTCGTTGACATGTGGTCGCCGGGATACCTGGGATTCATGTCCTCCAATCACAACGGAATGCTTCGCATGTACGAGATCTTCGGCAACAGCGGCGCCAATACCATGCATCGCCGCGTGGTGCCGCCCCCTAATCCTGCGGCGCCCCCGACGCCGGCGGGAGGCGGCCTGGTCTCGCGCGAATGGTACCGCCCGTTGCCCCCCTACCGGGAAGTCGATTGGTCGATGCGCAACAACACCAACTACAGCGAAACGGGTGTGCTGTCGGCGCTGGAACTGGTGGCGGCATTCCCGCAGATCGTCCTCGAAAATTTCTACAAGAAGAGCCGGAACTCCATCGAGTCCGGCAAGAAGGACCCGCCGTTCGGCTACGTGATTCCCGGTGGTCAAGCCGACGGTACACGGGTTCAATTCGTCTTCAATGTGCTTCATGTACAGGGAATCGAAATCGGACTCGCGACCAGCGAAGTGAAGCTGAAGGAAGGGACCTTTCCGGCTGGGTCGTTGGTCATCAAGCGCGACCAACCCTACGGCCGGCTCGCGAAGATTTTGCTCGAAAAGCAGGACTATCCGGATCCGAATCTGCGCACCTATGACGACACCGCGTGGACCATGGGCCTGATGACCCATACCAAGATTGTCGAGAGTGCCGACCCCGCGATTCTGAACGCGGCGGTGCAGTTGATCGATAGTTTCACGCCCGGCAACACAAGTGAATCCTACAGTCCCGCTGCGTACTATGCGGTTTTGGACAACGGCTCGAACAACATGATCACGTTGCGAAGCCGGCTAAAGAACGTGCCTGTGTTCGCGGTCGAGCAGTCCTTCCATTCTAGCGATGGCACGGATCGTGAGATTCCGGCTGGGTCGTTTGTCGTGGGCAAGGAGTACTTTGACCAGCTTGCGGCCGCGATGAATCTTACGGGCCTTCACGCGGTCGGGCTTCCTAACCGCCCCACAGTCCCGACCCATGAGGTCAAATTGCCGCGCCTGGCGATTTACTCCACTTGGGGAAATACTCAGGACGTCGGTTGGGTGCGTCACGCGTTCGATCATTTCGAGGTCCCGTTCGATCTGATTTACAAGGAGCGCGTGAAACGGGGCAACCTTCGCGGAGCCTATGACGTGATCATCATCCCTAATCAGGGCCGCGGGGCGAAAGGCTTGGTCTACGATATCGAGCCGAAAGGCAAACCGCTAGCATACACACAAACCGATCAATTCAAGAATCTCGGCATGTACGGATCGTCGGAAGACATCACGGGCGGCATGGGTCTTGAGGGCGTGGTCGAATTTCAGAAATTCGTGGATGCCGGGGGATTGCTGATCACGCTCGGGGAAGCCAGCGCCTTTCCCGCGGAATACGGGATCACGCGACGAGTCGAATCAGCGCGCCCCACACCTCAGTTCTATGCACCAGGTCCGATCGTTCAGGCCGAGATTCTGCATTCCACCAATCCGATTTTCTATGGATACTCGGAGAAGATCATACCGGTCCGGTGGGCGAACGGGCCGTTATTGACGGTTCCGGAGCGGGATCGTGAGCAGCAGGTGTTGCTGCGATTCCCGGGCGGCGACCAAAGTGTCCTGAGCGGGCTGATGAAGGGAGCCAACGAAATCCGCGGCCGGCCCGGGATTGTCGAGGTGCCCGTTGGAAAGGGGAGCGTTCTGATGTTCGCGACGAACCCGTGCTATCGCTGGCAGAATTATGGCGAGTTTGGGATGCTGTTCAACGCAGTGATGCACTACGACGATTTGAAGCCACGTTAGGCAGCGCCCTGTAGCCCCGACTCGCCTAAATGCCGGAAATGTTCAACTCGTTGGTGACGCCGGTGACGCCTTTCACTTTCTTGGTTAATTTCTCGGCTTTTTCCTTCGCGTGGTTATCGTGGACCCGGCCGCGCAGCGTCACCACGCCGTTTTTCACGATCACTTCGATCCCGCCGCCTTTGACGTCGACATCATTCGCCAGCCTGCGGCGCACGTCATCGTAAATCCGGTCGTCTTCATGGGTGTTTTGTGCGAACAGGGGCGCGATCAACACGAGAATGAGTAGAAGAGATAGGTAGCGCATGAGGTGTTCCCTAATTAGCTTACCGCTACCTGCCGGCCATGCTGCGCCAGTCGACGGCGGCGAGAAATTCCGGGTCCTCCCGCCAGTTCGGGCGAACCTTTACGAACGTCTCCAGGAATATTTTCCGTTCGAGCGCGGCTTCCAATTCCTGACGCGCCAGCGTGCCGATCTTCTTGAGCCCTTCGCCGCCAGTCCCGATCAGGATCTTCTTCTGGCCCGGCCGTTCCACGTAGATCGTCGCGGCGATACGAAGAAGCTTTCCCGTGTCTTCCCACGATTCGATGACTACGGCGACCGAATGCGGCACCTCTTGCCTGGTAAGCAGCAGGACCTTTTCGCGCAGAACTTCCGCCGCGAAAAACCGTTCGGGTTGGTCCGTAAGGTAATCGGCCGGATACAGCGCCGGACCCTCCGGCAAACGTTCGGTGATTTCCTTGATCACAATGTCGAGGCCTTCGCCCTTCGACGCGGACACGGGCAGGTAAGCAGCGAACTCGTGCAACGCTCGCAAACGTTCGATCAACGCCAGCAGCTTCGGCTTGTCCTGAAGCTTGTCTACTTTATTCAGGACAGCGATTGCGGGTGCGCCGGTTTTCTTCACCAAACTCACCGCCCGCGCGTCCTCTTCGCCGAAATGCACCAGCGCGTCGACGACGAACAGAACGACGTCAGGCGCGTCTGCTACGTTACGCACCGTATCCATCATGCGCTTGTTGAGCAGGGTGCTTGATTCGTGAATGCCGGGCGTGTCGACCAGGACAATCTGCGCGTCCGGGAGCGTCAGAACGCCTTGAATTGATGTACGCGTCGTCTGGGGCTTCGAGGCGACGATCGCCAGCTTCGTGCCGAGCAGCGCGTTCAGCAGAGTCGATTTCCCGGCGTTGGGCCTGCCGAGGATGGCAACAAATCCGGCGCGATGGGTCACTTCGCGGCTGCCTTGGCCACCCGGACTTGATCCACGCGAAGATTATTGGCGGCTAGGACCTTGATCGAGATTCCATCCCGTTCGGCTTCTTCGCCGACCGCGGGCACGTGGCCCAGCCACTCCGTGATCAATCCGCCGACCGTGGTCGATTCCGTCCCGTTCTCGGTATGAAAGTCCAGCAGATCTTCCAGACGCCCCACATCGAAGCTTCCCGAAACGACGTAACTGCCGTCGGGATCCTCGCGAAAGTCACGATCCGGCTCATGCTCATCGTGAATCTCGCCGACGATCTCTTCGACCATGTCCTCCATGGTGACGATGCCCGCCGTAGACCCATACTCGTCCACAACGGCGGCCATGTGCGCGCCCTCCTCTTGCATTTCGCGGAGCAGGTCATTGACGGGCTTGGATTCCGGCACGACGCGGATCGGCCGCAGAATATCGCGCACCGTGCGGCGAGCGCGTTCCGGCTCATCGAGCTCGAACATGTCGCGGGCGTGAACGAATCCCACGATCTGGTCGATGTTTTCTTCGAACACCGGAATTCGGGAAAACTGCTCATGAATCACGAGCTGTCGAAGTTCCTCTAAAGTCGCGTCCTGACGGATCGCGACGACGCGCGGCCTCGGCGTCATCACCTCGCGGACCGTCTTGTCGCCGAACGCGACCACGGATTGAATCAACTCGCGGTCGCCCTTCTCGATGATTCCTTCTTCCTCACCGGCCAGAATCAGCGCTTCGATATGTTCCTCGGGGCGCTGCGATTCTTCGGATTTGGGCGACTCATCCAGCTCAAAGAGCGACTGGAGGAACTCGAGCGCCCACACCAGCGGCCGCACAGCCAGCGCGACCACGCGCAGTAGCGGGACCAGCGCAAGCAGCCCGCGTCCCGAGCTCTTGCGATAAACAATTTGCGGGACGATGTATGTTCCGGCCACGGTGAACGATGCCACCAGCAGACACGCGACCGCGACGTCTTGCCACGTGGCCGCGGCTTGCGCGGTTGCCGCGAGCGTCAGGGCGCCAATCACACCCAACCCCAGGTGTTTGACGATCGAGAAGGTGAGCCCGCCTCGCTCGGTTTCGAGCCCTAGCTTGGATTCCAGCGTCTCCTTGAAAAATTCAAGCGACTTCCGTTCCTGGGTGTGAATCCGGAGCGATTCGAGATAAAAAAGCTGTACGCAGGTCACCAGCGCGGTAATAAGCGAGGTGAGGAACGCCAGAATGGTGTACGCCAGCGTCATGCGAGCGTCCTCTCGATGAGACTACAGGGAAGCCCCAAACGACGCCGCCAGCCTGCTTCGGCCTTCTCCATTTTGCCGGAGTCGCGTTCGTGATCCATACCTGCCAGGTGCAGCACGCCGTGCAGCATCAGGATGCGGACCTCGTCGGCCACGCTATGCCCATATTCGGCGGCTTGAGCCGCTGCACGATCCAAGGAAATCGCCAGCTCACCACCAGCTTCGGATGGGAACGACAGAACATCCGTGGCATGATCCCGATTGCGAAATTTTCGATTGAGCCGCCGCATTTCGCGATCATCGGTGATGAGACACGTTACACTCTTCCGCCTCAGGATTCGCCGCGAGATGTCAATTAGAAACTCGCGCAGAGCGGCTCGCGGAAGACGCCGCGATGGGTGGCGAAATAATAACGGATTATCGTCGGAAGGCATGGAAGCCGGATCAGGCGGCCGAGGGCTCGCCCGAAACCGATGGCTCGGTCCTGCTTAAATCCAGCGGCGCCAGCTCCAGGGCTTTGTCGGCGAGCTTCAACGATAACTGCCGATTGACGCCAATGACTTCGTTATAGCGTTCGTACGCTTTGACGATCTTCTGGACGAGGCTGTGCCGCACCACGTCACGATCGTCGAACTGCACAAAACTGATGCCATCGACGCCGCGCAGAACGTCAATCACTTCGATCAGCCCGCTGCGCTGGCCCGCCGGCAAGTCAATTTGCGTGGGATCGCCCGTCACCACCATCTTCGAATTGAAGCCCTGCCGGGTCAGGATCATCTTCATCTGCTCGGGCGTGCTGTTCTGAGCCTCATCCATAATGATAAAGCTATCGCTCAGCGTGCGCCCGCGCATGAACGCGATGGGAGCCACCTCGATCACGTTGCGCTCCAGCAGCTTTTCCACCTTTTCAGCGTCGAGCATGTCGTACATGGCGTCGTACAGCGGACGCAGGTACGGATCCACTTTTTCCTGCAACGTCCCGGGCAGGAAGCCCAGACGTTCACCGGCCTCGACCGCGGGCCGCGTCAAAACAATGCGGCTTACCCGTTTCGACAGAAGCGCCGAAATCGCCATGGTCACTGCCAGGTAGGTTTTGCCTGTGCCCGCCGGGCCCACGCCAAAAACCATATCGCTCCGCTCGATCGCATCCACATAGCGGCGCTGCGTGATGGTCTTGGGCGCGACCATCTTTTTCCCGAAGCTGCGCTGCTTGCCGCTTTCGACCAGGCCGCGCAGGCTCGTGTCGCCATCGGCGGTGACAACGCGCAGGTAGCTGTTCAAGTCGCCATTGTTGAAGACGTGACCTTCCCGCACCAGGGCGACATAATCGCTCAGGATGACCGAAGCGCGCGCCACCGACGCCGGTTCGCCTTCGATCTCCAGACAATCGTTCAGCAGACGGGTACGGACATTCAATCCGCTTTCGATGACGCGGATATTTTCGTCGCGGGTCCCGAACAGGGACTCAATGCCACGACTGATCTGTACGCTGGCCTTCATTCAAGATTGGGGTTGGGGAGCAAACCGACATTCCGCGAGCGCGGAGGCAGGAACCACATCTGCCTTCATGCTATCAGAAAAGGTCCGACATTACCATGAGAAAGACGTGGCAGTACGGTTAAGGCAGTGTGGTATTCTTGAGTCTGCCTGCTCATTGCGGGGACGTAGTTCAGTTGGTTAGAACGCCGGCCTGTCACGTCGGAGGTCGCGGGTTCGAGCCCCGTCGTCCCCGCCATACTCTTCCTTTTGTTTCTTGCACTTTGCGACTTTCGGCCACACCTCATGTCAACACGCGCTAACATGTCGGGGGCTTCCGAACGGCTCTGAGCGCGAGTGTGGCGATCACGTCGCTCATGGAGTCGTTCCAGATCTTTGCCGCGGCGAGAGAATCCGCCGGCAGGGCGTGGCTGTAAATCGCCAGTGTAATGTTCTGGTCGGCGTGCCCAAGGCGCTCGGAAACAGCGGCAACTGGAACCCCATGGCTAAGTAGAATGCTGGCGTGCGAATGGCGCAGTGAATGAAGGCTCACCCCCTGCAGGCCGACGCTTCTCATGAGTTCCACCACTCGGGCTCCCAGCCGGTCCGGCGAATAATATTGGCCGCCGGGCTGACAGAAGAGCAGATTGTGGTCGATGTAGTCCGCCCCAAACAGGGTGCGGTCCCGGTCCTGCTCCGTCCGGTGCTCCTTCAATACTTCGAGAGCCCACTCGGGAACGCCTAGCTGGCGCGGTTCCTCGGACTTCGTAGTTTTCACCCTCAGGCCAGCCCTTGTCTGCTCTAGAGATTTGGAGACCGTGAGAAGGCCGGTTTCAAGATCGAGGTCTGTCCATTGAAGCGCGAGCAACTCTCCGCGGCGGCAACCAGTCGCAGCAGCCAAGACCATGAACGGATAAAGTCGGGTGTTGCGCCCGCGTTCAAAAAGGGTCTGAAGCTTGCCCTCGTCGAGCACCGCTGGCCTTCGCTTCACCAGCTTCGGAAGCAGGACGCGCCTGTTGGCCATTGGGTGCGGAATCTTGAGCACCCCCAGGCGGTCCGCGTCCGAAAGGACTGTATATAAAAGCGTACCCATGTGCCGGACGGTCTTCGGCGCTAAGGGCCTCCCATCCGGCTCGGAAGCAGTCCGTCGGCCACCGTGGTCCTTGAGATGGTGAATCGCTTCCTGAATTTTTGCCGTGCTCATCTCGTTCAGGCGTATTTGGCCGAGTTCGCGAATCAGGTACGCTCCGAGCTCTCGGTAGCGTTCAAGCGTCTTCGGCGCGCAGCGACGGCTGGCGTGCTCTTTCAGCCAGTGGTCGAAATACTGGGCGAACGGTGGTCCGGCTCTTTCGACAGCTTCTTCAATTTGCCGGCGCTTTACCAGTTCGCGTTCCGTGTCACGGCACTTGACCGCTTCACGTAGCGCAGCTTCGGCCTCGAGTTTGGTCTGAAAGCCCGATTCGTTATTGTCCTCAAGGGAGTAAGCCCAGACGCGTCGGCCCTACGTTCCGATTTCACGGAGAACCTTGCCGTTGTCGGCTTCATATCGCTCTATGGCAACGCGAACGGCTCTGGAGGCAGCGTCCTTGGTGGGAAAGCCGGACTTGGAGACCTGAATCCTCTTTCCTTTAGCGTCCCAACCACCGAAGAACACGTACGACCACGTGATTCCAGACTTCAATTTCCGCTTGAAAATACATCCTGTCATGCAGCGACCCTATGCGGGTTCGGCCAATTTACTCCGCCTCATGACAGTTACCTCTGTCGGGCCAGGACAAGCAACGACCTTTGGCTGTTGATCCATGGGAGTCGTGGTTTGTTCGGTACCTTGCCCGGCGCTGCGCAACCACTCCGCGATGGCCGCCTTGGGCAAAATGAAGCGACGTCCAACGCGAATGTGTGGAATCTCCCCGCGGCGTAGTGCGTTACGGGTTGATCGTCCGCTTAAACCGATGTCTGCAGCGAGCGCGGCAACCGAGTGATAGGTGCTCGTCCCGACCCCGGAAGGTGATGTCAACTCGTGCAAGTCCTCTCCCATGTTGTCTCTTGTCAGCGCTTGCCCCGCCACTCGATCTCAACTGAAAACGGAAGGCCATGTCGTACATCGACGACCAGGAACTCGCCCTCACCAACCTTCCGCATCAGGGCGAACAGGTCGATAACAGATCGTTTAAGGCATGAACCGGTTCGGACTTCCGAATCCGGTGGGCTAACCTGCCCGGCCATCTTCACCGCGGCGATTATTCGTGGCAATGGCTGAACCACCGGCTTTCCATTTCGAAACTGAAGGTGCTCGATCCTGCCGAAGTTCAGGTCCCGAATCAGATCAAGGAGCTGTTGCTCGGATTCACACAAATCAGATCTCTCGATTAGCGCTGACACACTGGGCCTCCCGCTATAACTTGGTGTTCATGAGGGCACGTTGGTGAGCTACTAACGGACGTGAATTCGCCCAAACCTTCCCGCGATTGTGTCTCTATTTCGCGTTTAAGGACAGGTCGGATGGACCCCCTCTCTATAGAGAGAGGGGGTGTCCGTCCGCACCAAACCGGACAGTCTCCGGACACCACTGTCCGGAGTTGTAACTCCTTTTGATTCAAGGAGTTTACAGACCCTTCGCGATGCCGTTTCGGACAGTGGTGTCCGCGGACAGTAATCTGAAAAGTGTCCGCCAATAGAATCAATGAGTTAGCAGGAAAATCCGGACAGTTCGAGGTGTGTGTCCGGAATCCGCTGGCGGTGTCCATCATGATGTCCTCTGACGCAGAGCGACCTTGCCATCATCAAGCACGATGAATTGCTCTTTGTACCGCCGGACCGTACGTTCGACCGTGTCTTTCTTGCCGCCGACCCGACGAGCCAACTCGTCGATCTCCATCGCACCGCCGCGAAGCATCGAGGCTATTCTTTCTCGCACGGTCATCGAACCCGCTAGATCTGGGAAATCGGCTACATCGGTTCGCGTGAACTTCGTCGTTTTCTCAGCGAATTCGATCCGGAATCCGATCGGGCGCCGCAGTGCGCCGAGGTTCGCCTTACGGTTGAATAAGCCGATCGTGAGAATGGAACCACCTCCAGCCTGTTCGCTGGCTTTGCCCAAGCACGTTCTTCGCGAGGAAGATGGCAGCGGCGACATTGCCGCTGGCGGCCAGCTTGAACAGAGTTCGGCGCACCGAGACCCGTCCCTTCGCCTTGGCCTGTTCCATAACCTCACCGAACTTGGCGGCTGCCCGCCGGCGCTCCACCGCTCGAGTACTGATACCAAACCAGGCAGCGATTTCCTCATCCGTGCATTGCATCCCGCACAGCTTTTCCAGCTCGACCATGTCGATCTTGGCTTTAGGACGTGGCATCGATCATTCCTCCCGCTGAATCAAACGAAGCTCGGCACACTCTGGCGCTCGAATAAGCCGGTCGATCGTCCGCTGGTCCGGCTGCAGGCAGACGGCCGGCCTGAAGAAGCTAGCGCAGCGCGGGGAACTAGCAATCTACAAAGCTCATGATGGAACCATCCTTTGCAAGCTCATCGGCTGGATGGAGCGTCGTCCCGCCGCGGCTAGTGGCCTGGCTGGGACGCTACATGTCCGGACAGCCGCCGACCGATTGCTCGTAGCCGTGGACGAAAAGAATGAGCGTGTCTGGTCGGAGAACTGCGATCATCTGAAGCGCTGGATTGCCGAGCACCATGGAAGGCTGACTTGGCGGAAGATCAGAAAGCGGAACAACGTCCTGAGCCGTCTTTTGCGCAACGGCGCACACTGGCGGTGGAGAAGCAACAGTGCCGCGTCAAGAGCGCGATTCAGGAGGTCGCCGCGCACGTCGCCAACTTTGCTGCGCGCAAGAAATTCGCAGCGGTGGTCTATGATGATTCCGACCGTGGGTTTATGGGCGAAGGGTTCCCGTACTTTCAGCTAGCTGACCGGCTGGCGGTGAATTTAGACGAAAGGGGAATAGAGTTTGAGTATCGCGCGAGCGCGGCGGCGGACAAGAAAACGCCGGCGTCGCTCGCGGAGAAGAAGAACGTATAAGACAACCTATTGGCGCCCGTTACGCCAAGCGCGAGGGACGCTCGCCATGCTTGCCATGCGATGCGCTCGCGGAAGGCCGTTAAGCACCGGGGATATCTGGAGGTTTCTCCAGCGGCTCTCGGAGTGACCGAGTGAGTAATCGGCCACTGCGGCCGCCTTCAGCCCGACGCGCCGGGCGTGAATGCGAGCCTCGGAGTGACCGAGTGAGTAATCGGCCACTGCGGCACCAGCGCAACCACGCGGGCGATGTCGTGGGCGTGGAGCCTCGGAGTGACCGAGTGAGTAATCGGCCACTGCGGCGTTCTCCTTTTCAGTCGTTAAGAATCAAGTACTCAACTCTCGGAGTGACCGAGTGAGTAATCGGCCACTGCGGCATTCCTGGCCCGCGCTGCTCTAGCCGGCGTGGCCTGCTCGGAGTGACCGAGTGAGTAATCGGCCACTGCGGCAATATGATGTCGCGATCACTTGGTGCTGCCTGCCGGCTCGGAGTGACCGAGTGAGTAATCGGCCACTGCGGCGAAAACGTCATCCGTTGATATCAGTCCGACGCACACCTCGGAGTGACCGAGTGAGTAATCGGCCACTGCGGCAGCGTGCCTGTTACGTTGCCCACTTGGGTGGAGATAGCCTCGGAGTGACCGAGTGAGTAATCGGCCACTGCGGCAGGGACCCTGTCGGCACCACCCTTGACACCGGCGTTCAAAATGCATACAATATCGCACAATCTGCTCTCAGGGTTTTTAGTCCCGTGGTCTTGCAGCAGAAATCTGTGAAGGGGGTTCTACGGCATGAGTAAAACTTTGAATTGTGTTCTCGCCGTTGTATGTCTGGCCCTGTTGCCATCCCTGGCACTGGCCCAAAGTTCAATTTCCGGAGTGGTCAAGGACCAGTCCGGCGCGGTGATCGCGGGCGCGACGGTAACGGTTTCGAGCGAAGCCATTATCGAAGGAACCAAGAGCGCCACCACCAACGGGGAAGGACGGTACGAGATCGTCGACCTCCGCCCCGGTACCTACGTAGTGACGACCACTCTGACGGGATTCGATACCATCAAACAGACGATCATTTTGGGAGCGAACCAAACGGCTCCCGTGGACGCCACACTGAAGCCAGGTTCGGTCGGTGAGACCGTAACCGTCGAGGCGCGCGTGGTGACGGTCGACACCGAGAATGCCGGGCACAACTCGACTCTGTCGCGGGACGATCTGGACGCTCTTCCGACCGGACGCTACATGCAGTCGATCGCGTCCTACGCCCCTGGAGCGCATCTAAACCTGCCTGACATCGGCGGCTCGCAGCAAGTCGAACAGAACTACATTGCGGTGCATGGCAACAACTCCACGCAAGACGTCTATGTGCTCGACGGCATGCTCATCAACACGACCTACAGCGACGGCGCGATTCAGAACTACGTCGACAACGCCGCCATTCAGGAAACAACCCTGCAGACGAGCGGCATAACGGCCGAGACCTCGGGCGGCGGGATGCTCCAGAACATGGTTCCGCGCGATGGCGGCA
Organism: Bryobacteraceae bacterium; assembly: GCA_050015435.1. GTDB lineage: Bacteria > Acidobacteriota > Terriglobia > Bryobacterales > Bryobacteraceae > Palsa-187. Next base: position 14,289 of record JBEKBK010000028.1, on the reverse strand, counting down.
ACGCCTTCCACAGCACCGTATTCCTCAGCGGCAGCAACGGAACCGGCCTCTGGCAGGCGGATAACCTTAATTCCACCACGACGGCGCGCAGTTTGGCGCAACAAGATAAGGTTATCAAGATCGAAGATTTCGACGGCGCGTTCAACGGGCCGATCATCAAGGACAAGCTGTGGTTCAATCTCACGGGCCGGGAACAGGTAACGTACACGCAGGCGGGCAATTCGGTGTATCCGAACGGCGCTCCCGGTATCCAGGACGGGCATATCTACAGCGGCAGCTACCGCCTGACCTATCAGATGAATTCGAAAAACAAGTTCAGCGCCTTCTACATGCGCAACTGGAAGTACAAGGGCCACGAGATTCTCGACGGCGGCGCGATTTTCCCCTACAATCCGGCGGTGTCCGCCAAGCAGCGCAACAAGTGGCCCATGTATTATATCCTGCAGGCAAAGTGGACGTACACGGCAAGTTCCAGGCTTCTATTTCAAACCGGTGTTTCGATCGACCACCTCGACTACAACGACCTGTATGAGCCCGGCGTCGCTGTACCGGAGGGCGTCTATAATGGCACGGTGCAGGTTGATACCGGGTACGCAGGGAACGGCACGGGGGTAGCTTTTGTCGCGGGCGGTGTTCAACAACAGTACCAAACGACCCGCAACTACTATTCCGAGCAGGCGACTTACATCACGGGCAACCATCAGATCCGAGGCGGCTTCCAGTTCAGCAACGGCCGGAACGATTATGGCTACAATGCGAATGGCGACGCCTATGAATACTTTATAGATGGCGTTCCGCAATACCTCCTGGCCTATAACACGCCGATCGAATACAATACCCACCTCGCTGCCGACATGGCGTTTTATGGCATGGATACGTGGAAGTTCAAGCGGCTCTCGCTCACTGCGGGTCTCCGCTGGGAATATCTGGCGGCGACCATCGACGCCGAAAACGCTCCCGCGGGCCGCTTTGCGCCGGCCCGCAATGTACCCGAAATCAACTGCAGCACGATCAAGGGCATGGGCTGCTGGAAGGATTGGGATCCGCGCATTGGGGCCGTCTATGACGTGTTTGGCAATCACAAGACCGCCATCAAGGCCGGAATCGGAAAATTCAACTCGCAGTACAGCAGCAGTTTCACCGGCAACTTCAACCCGATGAATCTGCAGAGCGAAGTCGTGACCTCGTGGAATACCGGCGCTCTCGGCGCGGCGTGCACCCCGATCAACTATCCAAACCTTGGCCCCGGCCCGAATCCGGCGTGTTTCGCCACCGGCGGTTTTGCTCCCCAGGGCACTCCCGCGAGCGCGATTGCCGCAGGTCATCTGGGACCCAGCCCGAACCCAACGTTTGGCGCTATCAACATAACCAACCCGGCGGACCCGACTGGCGTTTTGCTCGACCCGAACTGGCACCGGGACTACAACTGGCAGTATTCGGCGGGCGTGCAGCAGGAACTCTACCGGGGAATCACGCTCAACGTGAACTGGTTCCGCCGTTCCAGCTACCAGTCGGCTCTTCTGGTAAACGAAAACTCTCTGCCGCTGTCCGACTGGACACCGTACCAGATCAACAATCCGCTCAACGGCCAGCCCGTCACGGTCTTCAATCTGAATCCATCGGTTACGTCTTTGCCGGCCGCCAGCCTGTACGAGACCAACGCTCCGCAGAGCCTGGTGCGCGACACCTACACGGGCTTCGAATTTCAGGGCACCGGCCGCATGCGGCGCGGAATCTTCTTCACCTTCGGCTACACCGTTGAGCGTCAGCTTGCACGCAACTGCGCGCTTGGCGTCACCGTCGGCAACCCGCTCGTGAATCCGAACAACCTTCGATACTGCGATTGGTTCGGGAGTTCGAACCTGACCGTCGACGGCATCAATATTGCCAATCTGGGAGCGGTTTCGCCGCCCTGGGCCAACAATTTTGTCGGCAACGCCGTCATTCCGGTCAAGTGGGGCATTGTGGCCAGCACGTCTTTCCTGAGCAATAACTATCAGGGCTCCTACACGCAGAACACCGGCGCGGGAGGGGTTGTCGCCACCGACGTTAACAACGGGTATCTGCCTCGCACGCTCGCGATTGCCTCGGCCAAGACATCCGTTTATCCGAACGGATGTGTCGGCTGCATGCCGGCGGGCACGGCCTGCACGGTCGGCCCGACGGTCGGCTGCCCCATCGATCCTGGTTACAACCCTCTGCAGGGTTCGTTAAGCGTCAATCTGGTTCCGCCGGGCGCGTACCGTTCGGCGCGTCTCAATCAACTGGACATCAGCATCAAGCGCACTTTCCGTATCAAGGAAAAGTACGTGCTGGAACCGACGTTCCAGTTGTTCAATCTGCTGAACAGCAACGCCGCCATTACGCAGTCGACTGCGGTTCCGGCCTCCACGACCGGCTCGGGCACGGCGCCGTTCCTTACGCCCCAGCAGTGCGCCGGCTCAACCGTGGCTTCGTTTTCGCAATGCGGCCTCGGCGGAAATATTTCCACGATTACCACTCCCCGGCTGATGAAGCTGGCCCTGGTCGTCAGGTTCTGATCGGGGGTCCTTTCGCTTGAATCGCGGGGCAACGCCTTAAGGCTTTGCCCCGCTTTTTTTCGTCCTAACGATCCCGCCGCACTTTGTCGGGTCTATAAAAAAGACCCCAATCGCCTTTTCAAATTTCCCCGGAGTTCGTTTTTGCCAGAACCGAAGTTGGTACTGGACCAGTTGGCCCTAACGCCTGGAGGAGGCTGAGGCGGTGGGCGCGCAGACCGTACAGGAAAGCGAAGCTTGCCGACGGCTGGTAACGAGATGTAAGTTTCCATCCATGCTTTCAGGCCGGGAGCCTGCTTGGTCTTCTGTAGCAAGACGGCACGCGCACATTGCACGAACAGTTTTCGCAAATAACGGTTCCCACGTTTACTGATGCCTCAGCAGTTTTTGTTTGCCACCCGTGGAATGCTCCCGTGGAACGAGCCCCGTCCAGGCTGCGAACTCTCGGCCCTTGCGGAAAGCCGATCCGCTAAATGGGAAGAGAGCGTAGCGCATTCCATCGTGGCCCGGAGTCCTTTCACTCCAATGAAGGCCGTATACATTTGCGCAGACCAACCCTGTCCCTCTCATTTTTCGCTTGCAATGCGGCGGCAGACCATACATGTTCGGATAGCGCCAGGATGGTCGGCTATCCATCCATAAACAAAGATAATGAAAAACTGGGTATCATTAGGACAACGACTACAGCTCGTCAAGTCTAATCGAATCTTAGAGTTGTGGACTTTCACCGTTGCTCACGCCGACGGCGCTCCGAGCAGTGGTTCGTCACAGGGCCAACATTGATCCCCATGTGAAACTCGATTATCGTTTCCCGGCTTTGGTGACGCGAACGACCATGACCAAATAACAAGCCGGTCTCGGGTCCAGCCGCCCAGCCAGCACACTTGCCAATCCCCGAAGCGTGAGCCAATCGTGACTGGTGTCCGTAGGCGGATGAACTTCGTCTCCACTGGCATGGCCTCCCCTTAATTTTGGAGTCCACACATTCATCCCTCTGAAGGGGGCCAGAGTCAAGAGGAACGGGCGCATGAGCCATCGTGGTCATCGTAGATTCTAAGAAGAGACGATCAGCCTATGGCGAAATCGACACGCGGCAAACGTCCACAATTGGTCGCCGTCTCAGGAGAGATGAGGCGTGTATCGTCACTCCTTGAGCAGGAACTCCTTCGCTGGCCTGATGTCAAGGTGCGTTCGATGTTTGGTCTGCGTGCCTTTTATCGAGGAGTTGTGATATTTGCGATGCTTCCCGACAAGCGCGCTCTCGAAAACCCTCAAGCGATTGGGTACAAGTTGGCAGACGGCGATCCGAAGAGACCAGGCGAGAAGTGGCTGCTATTCGATTTGAAAAATGAAAATGAGATTGACAACGCGCTGGCCTGTTTGGACACGGCGTACAGAAGGGCTGCCGGGCGAAGTCGAAGGCGGTAAACTCCATGCACGCACTCGCGCATCACATCTCTAGGATCAGTAAGTCCGTTTGCAAGGTGGAGCTCCGCGAGTCTTTGGGCAATCTCGTAACCCACTGTGGGCTCTCGCTCGCGTCAAGGACACTCCGTTTGGAGGCGGGAATCAAAAGCGCCATTGATTTCTTTGCTATTGTCCCGAATTTCGGGAAGGATGGAAAGCCGCCGCGCTAACATGGCGCAAACATGTCGGGGAAAGCCGTTGCCTCTGGTTGCCAGAACGACAAATCGCGCGTACGTAGAGTCAAACAGTTACCTCTCGTTGCCTCTAGGTGCCGGCACGACGTACAGGTTCGAGCCCCGTCGTCCCCGCCATTCCTTTCAATCAGTTACCAGTTCTGCGTTCCGTCAAGCCACGCGCATTCGAGCCGCCGGCACGCGATTTAGGCTTTCGCTTGACCGTCATCTCGATGTCGCGTCCTAGCAGGAGCAGAAAACGCATAAGCCGCTCGATGGCCCAGTCAACGTTCCTTTCATCAACGGAACCATCGGTAGTACCCCGGAAATCTTAATCTGCTTAACGTTTGCGAATTCGTGCAGCAGGAAGGCACGGGCTTTGGCGTGTGCAGCTCCTGCGCTCTGGGCGCATTGAGTGGCACGAAACAATGAGCGCTATCGAGCAAGAACCTGTCGGGTCCGGGCAGGTCATTCCTCCGATGATCTGCAAGTCTGAACATTCTCGGCTGGGCAGTGAGAGTCTATTATGAGCACGGCCCCCCGCCCCCGAACTATCTCTCCCTCCTTTTTCAGACCAGCCAGTTAACGCTTGACTCAGGCGTTGGCCGCCACGCAGAGAGCTCTGGTTCTGACGGCGTTAGGACTATGCCTTTAGGCCTTTTGCGCTAAGCCATCTGAAGAATTGTTAGAAAACGATTGTCGATGGTACCGTAGCGATGGAGGTTTTTGCTCAATGCATAAACAATTGTCTTTCGTTCTCGCGACCGTGGCATTGTCCGCGCCGTCGCCTTCGCTCAAAACCAAGACGGCCCGTACCGCATCGGCTACGCGGCCAACTTGAATATTGGAGACTCCCAAATCAACATCTCAAACGACGGGAATCGGGCTGGATTCTTTCCGAACACCAACAGCCTTGGTAACATTTGCGTCAACGTCTACACGTTTGACCCGTCCGAAGAGGAAGTTCCCTGCTGCGCCTGCCTGGTTACGCCGAACGCATTGGTGTCGCTTTCGGCTCTAAGAGTGACCTGGTCAACAACGTGCTCACTCCCGCAATCCCGACATCGATCGTGATCAAATTGGTCGCGAGCGTGCCCGGAACGTCCACCGGCACCGTCTACAACGTTTGCAACCCCACACTCGCCTTTAGCCCCACCGGTGGCGGGCTGCCAGGCAATAACAACATTCAGTCCTTAGAAAGGGGCCTGCTCGCCTGGGGCACCACCCTGGAGCCGGCTTCCACCGCTGGCACCTACTCCCCAGTCAGCGTTCCTTTCATCATCGGCAGTCTGCCCACTACCTTTACTGATGGGGAAATCAATCAACTTGCGTCCGTTTGCGCGCCCGTGCAGGCGGAAGGCACCGGCTACGGCGTGTGCAGCTCCTGCGCCCTCGGTGCATTGAGCGGCACCAAGCAGTAAGCATCAGCGAGTTACAACCTGTCAAGCGGGCGGGAGTCTTATGCGTACGGCTCCCCCCGCCCCCGAACTATCTCTCCCTCCGTTTCAGACCAGCCACACAAAATGCGGCACCACCGATGTCTGGGTGGGGCTCTCCAGGTATGTCGGTCATACTGTTACCGGCCCGGCATGCCGATAAATAGCAAGCGCGGATCCTGATGCAGCCGCTCTGCGGCGGCACGGTCCGCTATCATGGAGTTTCTAGGAGAGCTTCACAAATGGAAAATTCCGTCCTGGTGCCGATGGTGGTTGAGCAGACTTCGCGCGGTGAGCGTGCCTTCGACATCTACTCGCGCCTGCTGAAAGAGAACATCATTTTTCTGGGAACCCCGATCGATGACAATGTCGCCAATCTGATCATCGCCCAGATGCTATTTCTGGCGGCCGAAGACCCGGAAAAGGACATTTCGCTGTACATCAACTCGCCCGGCGGATCCATCACCGCGGGCTTGGCGATTTTGGACACCATGCGGCTGGTCGAGCCCGATATCGTGACCTATTGCCTGGGCCAAGCGGCTTCCATGGCGGCAGTGCTGCTCGCCTGCGGAACGAAGGGTAAGCGCTACAGTTTGCCCCACGCGCGCATCCTGATTCACCAGCCGTCGATGAGCGGGCTGGCCGGGCAGGCCACGGATATCGATATCTACGCCCGAGAAATCCTCCGCATGCGCGAGACGCTCAATGACATCCTGGCGACCGCCTCCGGTCAGACCATCGAAAAAATCGCGCGCGACGTTGACCGCGACTATATCCTGGAGCCGCCCCAGGCGCTCGAGTACGGATTGATCGATCGGGTGATCGCGGAGCGCGTATTGCAACCGGTAACGAAGTAGCTGCAACCACTCCCTTACGGTCGCGGCTCGGTTCGGCTACTGAGCCGCGACCGTGAGGAAGCGGTTCTCGTGCACGTTACGCGTCGGGCTTCTTCACTAATATCGCGATCAGATCCGGCTCCGACTCCGCGAGCACGCTCTTGGGGATGTAGCAGTACCCTTTGTCGCCCCAATTTTCGCCCCACGAGTTCTTCACGATAAAGAAATTGCCCGTATATCCGACGATCAGCATGGCGTGACGTCCGTGGCGGCCGCGGGGGGGCTCGGCAGCATTGAACTGTCCGTCCCGTCCCACCTGCGAGAAGGCCGGACCGGTGTTGATCGCCACGTGCACCGGACAACCCGCGCTCAACACTTTACGGATGTCCTCCAGCGCGATCGGGTGCGGCGTCCCTTCCAGATGATGTTTTTCAGCGTCCGAGATCAGCACCCGCTCCGAGGTGGTCGGAACGTCGCTCGAATCCGGCCAGAGTTCCTGGCGGCAGGTCCCACTTTCCACCAGCACGCGCCCCGGGTCGGTCCCGCCGACGGTTCCGTCGCCGCCGGAGTAAGCGTATGAGTAATCCTGCGCGTCGCCTTGCATGCGCTGAAACTCGAGCATCGTGTAGGTGGGCGAGAGCCTGAGTGAGTTGCCAGTTTTGACGTTGGACACAAGCTCGGTCGCGTGGGTCCAGGCGAACGCCGAGCACCGCGCCGTCTGCTCCTGATCGCCGATGGGGGTGCAGTATTTGCGCAGGTCGACGGCGTCCGCAGGCTGGACCGAATCGAACGCAGGCGGCAATGGTTGCGGCTGGACGGGCTCGCCGCGCGGCGGGACGGATACGTCCAGATTGCTGAGATCAATTCCGGTGTAGCGCATCCGCAGGTATTCGAGCAGCGCCATCGATACAAAGCCAAACGCGGAAAGATGGCCTTCCCGCTCGAAGAGCTGGACCGTTTCCGAGCTGCCCGGCTCTACTTCCTCGAACCCCTGGCGGAAGCCTGCATCGTCGAAGAGCTGGTAACCCTCGGCCGCACGCTGCGTGACCATCGTGTCGCCGAAAAATTCATGGTCGCCGAAAAGGTTCGCCGCGGATTCCTGGTAATCGTCCGGGGTCCAAGTGCCGTCGTCATCCTGGAAATCGGCCGCACTCGCGTTGGGAAAATCGTCAGCGGAAAGCGCGACATCGTCATCGAGCTGCACTAGTTCGTCCGGGTCGGAGAAATTCTGGTTGACGTCGTCGTCATCGCCATTGTCGCCCCCGCCGCCGTCCCCGCCGTTGCCATCGTCACCACCCCCCTCCCCGTCTCCGCCGCCGGCTGCATCCTCGCCCTGGTCGTCGTCTTGATCATCTTGCTGATCGTCGTCCTGATCGCCATCGTCATCCTGCTGGGTATCGTCCTGATCGTCGTCTCCATAGCCGGAGTCGTCGCTGTAACCGTCGTCGCCGGAATCGTCGAAAAAACCTCCGTCGTCATCCATCCAATAGCGGAACTCCGAGTCGTAGGCCATAACCCAACATCGTACTATCGAACACAAACGGCTCTAAAGAGCTAAAGTAGCTGTCCGACGAAGTCGATAAGACTACCGAGACAACTTATGGCCGGTTCGGACGTACGCAGACACCGCCGGGTACCCTACATGGGTCCCATCCGCCTTTCGTGGGAGGATGAGCGGGGTCAGCCCAAGTTCGTCCAGTCGAAGTGCCTCGACATCTCCGAGAGCGGATTGCGGGTGGAGACGTCCCAGCCGATTCCTCTGCGAACCTGCTTGATGCTCCGCGCCGAACGTATCAATCTATCCGGAGCGGCGACCGTGCGGCACAGCCAGCGGTATGGTGCCAAGTACATTCTTGGCATAGAGTTAAGCCAAGTGTTGCACGATAAGACTTTGGCGATGGTGCGCGAACCTTGGGCTCTGCGCGGCCCGGTCGCGGCCAGTTAGAGTTCCTTCTTTTTTATAACTTTTTTACGTATAGAAAGTTTCAATCGAGCCCATTAAAAGGTTTGTAGGACTCAACCGCCATCTGCCTCCTATACTGGTAAATCACTCCCAGGCAGGAGGCTTATGCGTACCTCGGCTGTTTTCATATACGTTTTGCTTGCGACGCTGGCTTCGGCACAGACGGTCCCGGCCGATCTGGAAAAGCATTTAGCCGATCTGGATAAAGCCACCAAGGCCGCCCAAAGCGCTGGCGACAACGCGTGGATGCTGGTGAGTGCGGCGCTGGTGCTCATGATGACGGGCCCTGGGCTCGCTCTGTTTTACGGCGGGCTGGTGCGAGGCAAGAATGTCCTGGGCACCATGATGCAGAGCTTCATTCTCATGGCGTGGGTGACGGTGTTGTGGGCGTTCATCGGCTATAGCCTCGCTTTCAGCGAAGGGACGTCATTCGTGGGCGGACTGAATTATGCGCTGCTCCATAATGTCGGAGCCGCGCCGAATGCGGATTACGCGCCGACCATCCCGCAGTCGACCTTCATGGTCTATCAGCTGATGTTCGCCATTATCACTCCGGCGCTGATTTCCGGCGCGTTCGCGGAGCGCATGAAGTTCTCCGGGATGCTTCTGTTCATGACATTGTGGATGTTCATCGTCTACTTCCCCATGGCGCACATGGTGTGGGGCAAGGGTGGTCTCTTTAACGCGAGCCTCGGCGGAAAAATTCCTGCTTTCGATTTTGCGGGCGGTACGGTGGTGCATATCACGTCGGGTGTCTCGGCGCTGGTCTGTGCGCTATATCTGGGGCGCCGCAAAGGGTATCCCCATGACTCGATGCGCCCGCACAGCCTGGTGATCAGCTTCATCGGGGCCTGTCTGCTGTGGGTAGGCTGGTTCGGATTCAACGCCGGGAGCGCGCTCGCGGCGTCTTCGCTCGCCACCAGCGCCTTTGTCGCTACGCATTTCGGGGCGGCCGCGGCGGCGCTCGGATGGGTGTTGGCGGAATGGTTGAAGACCGGCAAGCCCAGCGTACTGGGAGCAATCTCAGGATCGGTTGCCGGATTGGTCGCGATCACGCCCGCCTCGGGCTTCGTCAAGCCCTTTCCTGCTTTGTTCATCGGGTTCGCGGCGGGAGTGGTCTGCTATCTTATGGTAACGCTCGTAAAGGGCATGTTCGGATATGACGACTCGCTCGATGCGTTCGGCGTGCACGGGGCTGGGGGTACCTTGGGGGCGCTCCTAACCGGCGTGTTCGCCACCAAGGAAATTAACGACGTCCTTTCTGGCAAGCCGATGGGATTCGTGGACGGCAACCCGTCGCAAGTGCTCAATCAGGCGATTGCTTGCGTGGTTTCCTGGGCGCTGGCGGCCGTTGGAACGTTCATCATTCTCAAGATCTGCGATGCCGTGACCGGCGTACGGGTCACGCCGGAGCAGGAAATCGAGGGGTTGGACCTCAGTATGCACGGCGAAGAGGGATACAATTTCGAGGCTTAAAGAACTTCCATGAAGAAAATCGAAGCCATCATTCAGCCGCACAAACTCGACGATGTGAAAGAGGCCCTCAAGGCAATCGGAATCGACGGGATGACCGTGCTCGAAGTGCGCGGGCACGGGCGCCAAAAAGGGCACAAGGAAGTCTACCGCGGTATGGAATACCAGGTGGATCTGTTGCCGAAGATCAAACTTGAACTAGTGGTCCCCGATGGCCGGGCAGAGGAGGTGGTCCGGACGCTGGTCACTTCGGCGCGCACCGGCAAGATCGGCGACGGCAAGGTCTTTTTATACGATGTAGCCGAAGCGATTCGCATTCGCAACGACGACCGGGGAGACGCGGCCTTGTGAACCAAACCGCGGTACCCGCTCTTCCGTGTCCGGAAGGCGTCCATGCAAGTCTGGCAACGCGCTCCGCGGAGGTGGAGGGGTTGGTGTGCAGCGCCTATCGCGCCGCGCTTGAGAGAAGCTTTCCTGATGGAATGGCACTGGCTGCGGTGGGCGGTTTCGGGCGTCGTGAGCTATTTCCCCATTCCGATGTAGATCTCCTGTTTCTGGTCGCGTCGGACGACCGCGTGGAGGCTGCGCGCGAGGCGCTTTCGGAATTCCTCCGTGCGCTGTGGGACGCGGGACTCCGTCCGGGGCACGCGGTCCATACGCTGAAAGAATGCGTGGCCGAAAATGACGGCAATACGGAACTGACCATCAGCTTGCTCGACCGGCGATTGCTGATCGGTGACGCAACGATCTTTCAGTCCCTTGACATGCAGTTTCGGGAGTTCCTGCACAAGCGGGGCGGAAGTATCGCCCGCAAGCTGGTTGGACTGGCGGAGGCTCGCCGCAGCAAGTTCCAGAACGCTATCTATCATCTGGAACCGAACCTGAAAGACACGCCCGGAGGGTTGCGCGATCTGCAGACCGTGCGCTGGCTCGCCGCGCTTCAGCCGGACGCGCCGGTCCGCAACGAGCCGGCCGGTCTTCAGGCCGCATTTGATTTTCTGGCCGCGTTGCGCATCCGTCTGCACGAGATGGCGGAACGGGATCAAAACGTTCTGAGCTTCGACGCCCAGGAGTCGCTCAGCGAACATCCCGCCTCCCTGATGCGCGACTATTACCGGCAAGCGCGGCTGGTGGACCGCACGGCCAGGCGAGCGATGGAGAAGGCGACCGATCAAGTGGGCTCTTTGCTGGGTCGTTTTCACGAATGGCGATCGCGGTTGTCCACCACCGAATTTACGGTTTCACGCGACCGCGTGCTGTTGCGCGAACCGAAACAGATGCCGCACGACCTCAGCCTGTTCGAATTTGTGGCCCGGCATGACCTTCGCCTCGCGCCGGACACGGTGGAGCGTCTTGAAGGGTTTGTACCAGAGACCTCCTGGGCGGATTGGAAACGGCTGCTGGAGTTGCCGCGCGCCTCGCTCGGATTGCGGGCAATGCAGGAAACGGGCACGCTCGCCGCCGCCCTGCCAGAGTGGCGGAATATCGAATGCCTGGTGGTGCGCGATTTTTATCACCGGTACACCGTTGACGAGCATTCGCTGGTGGCCATCGCGTCATTGGAATCGATTACGGATGGCCGCTTCCTGGCGCTGATGGAAGAGATTGAAGATCGTTCCCTGCTGCGGTTCGGGCTGCTGCTGCACGATGTCGGAAAAGGAACCGGGCAGGAACATACCTCCGAATCGCTCCGCGTCGCCCGCGGGGTGATGACGCGTTTAGGAATGCCCGATGAGGATCGGGCAACCGTTGAATTCCTGGTGAAGCGGCATCTGGATCTTTCAAGCGTGATGAGTTCGCGCGATCTGGACGATGAATCGACCGCGCGCACGCTGGCCCAGCGCCTGGGCACCATCGAGCGGCTGAAACTGCTGACCATGCTGACCTACGCCGATATCAGCGCCGTGAACCCCCAGGCCATGACTCCCTGGCGTCTGGATCAGCTATGGCGCGTGTATTTGATGGGATACGAAGAGCTGACGCGGGAGTTGGAGACCGAGCGCATCCGCGAGGCGACCGGCGTTACGCCGGAGGAGGCGGCGTTCCTGGAAGGCTTTCCGATCCGCTACCTGCGAACCCACAATCAAAGCGAGATCGAGGCGCATTATGCGCTCGCGCGGCAACTCGGGTCGCGGCCGGTGGCGATCGAGATTCTGCACGTTCGCGGCGTCTATCAGCTCACTTTACTCACCCGCGATCACCCTGGCTTGTTCGCCTCGGTGGCGGGAGCGATTTCCAGCTTTGGACTGAATATCGTTAAAGCCGAAGCGTTCTCGAACACGCAGGGCGTCATTCTCGACACCTTCACGTTTTCGGATCCGCATCGCAATCTGGAGCTGAACCCTCCCGAAGTCGACCGCCTGCGGGGCGTGGTCCGCAAAGTGGTGGAAGGCAAACTGGACGCCGACAAGCTGTTGCAGGGCCGTCCGAAGCCCTTCTTCCCGACGCGCGCCGCGCGAGTCAAGGCTCGGATTTCGTTCAATAACGACGCTTCGGAAGCCGCTACGCTGATCGAAATCGTGGTGGAGGATCGTCCCGGACTGCTGTATGACCTTGCGCGCGCGATCTCAGCGGCTGGATGCAATATCGAGGTCGTCCTGATCGATACCGAAGCGCACCGGGCGCTGGACGTGTTCTACATTACCTCAGGCGGGCGCAAACTGGATCTGGAGCAGCAGAGTAAACTGAAAAACGGACTGCTGGCCGCTTGTTCCAGAACATGACCCCAGAGCATGAATTGGGCCACCTGGTCAATTTTCGCCACGACTGAGTTTCTGCTCTGCCTGACCCCGGGCCCGGCGGTTCTGTTCGTGCTTTCCACCGCGATTCGTTCAGGTACCCGGAAAAGCATCGCATCTATTCTGGGAATTCTGGGGGCAAACACCGGGTATTTCGTGCTATCCGCGACCGGACTCGGCGCATTATTGCTGGCGTCTTATCGATTATTCTTTGCGATCAAATGGATCGGCGCGGTATACCTGGTATTTCTGGGGATCAAGGCAATCGCGGGTAAAGCTAGTTTATTGACGTCCGATGCGGACACACCCGCCGAAATCCGGGGCTGGCGGCTGTTTGGCGATGCGTTCGTGACGCAAACGTCGAACCCCAAGGCGATCGTTTTCTTCTCGGCGTTGCTTCCGCAATTCTTGAATCCTCACAGTTCATTGGTGCCACAGGTGACGATTCTGGCCGCAACGTCCGCGCTGATCGAGTTCTCGGTCTTGCTTGGATACGGACTGGCAGCGGGCCGAGCCTCGTCCTTCGCCCGCGAACCGCGCTACGCCAATTGGACCAACCGCGTGGCAGGAACGATCCTGATCGGTGCGGGAGCAGGCTTGGCCGCGCTGCGGCGGAACTGAGCAGCCATCAGCGTGACATACTTTTTTACCCAGCGCCTCGGCCTTTCACCGTTCCTAAAACGACTCACATTCACAGAAAGGACCCCAGGCCCCTCCATATGGCCGATCCGTGGGTCGCGCGTCAGTGTAAATGATGCCGTACGACGAGCGCGAGCGCATAATTGGTAATCGAGGGACGAGCGATGAATGCAGCCCCCAAGCGGAAGGTAGTTCTCGTCTTAGGTTCGGGTTTTTCGACGAGTCTGACGAGTGGGGATCGATCGCTAATTGGTAATCGGGCGATGCCGACTCTGGGAGGCTTGGCCGAAGCGATGCTTGCGCATTTGGACGGTCTAGGTGTCGGCATCGGGCAACTACCGTTTCCGACCTACATTATTGAAGAAGTACGCGGTCTCCTTGAGCGAAACCAAAAGCTCAGCGAGAAGGAGCGATTTGATTTCGAGCAACTGTTGTCTCTTGTGGCTATCAAATCCGCGTTTGCACCCGCGTCCGATTCATTGCGCTCGAATGCCGACCGTATGAAACATGTTCTCCAATGCCTCATTTATCTCATCCCTTCGCTGTTTGCGGAGCATCTTGCGATGGACGGCAAACTGGTGAAGAACCGGAATCTCTTCTATGCCGTCAAGGACGCCTCAAGGGTTAGGGCGATCCAAGGTGAGATCAGGCATTTGGTGGACACACATGATGTGACAATAATCAGCTTCAACTATGATGGCCTGATCGAAGCATTCTTGGACTGTGATCTGGGTGAAGCCGGCGAGGGAACTCCGCCAGCGTTTCGATATTTTCCGGAGGTTTCGCACGGTTTCAAGATGATGATGCCAGAACACGTCTTCGGCCGGCCAGATATGCGAGACCTTTCCAAATACAGGAACATACCGCGGGTCCTCAAACCACATGGCTCGATGCACTTCTACTGTATCCGAGAGGAGATAAGGAATCTCACAGGTGCACCCCAGTTGGTTGCGCTGCACCCAAGATTTGACCTGAGCTTCGACGCCGCTACGATGGCCCGCGATATCCCTGATATCGACTTCTGGCG
>JBEKBK010000027.1:0-30852 GCA_050015435.1 Bryobacteraceae bacterium | reverse complement strand
AGCAAACTCGAAGCCGCTTACCACAAAGCGGACAACGCGATTCAAGACATCGTTGACCTGCTGGCTGCCTGACTTCAAATGTTGGAGTTGTTTTGTTTAAGATCTCTGAAGCAAGAATCTATCGACGCCTGGCATCATGTTGTCACCGAAGGCGGCCGGCGAACGCTCGTCGCGATCCATGTCCGGCGCGGCGACTATCGCAAATTTACGGATCCACACCTGCGGATCGTGCCGGAGCATTGGCATCTTGATTGGTTGCGGGCCATTCTGGCCGGTGCTGCGAGAGCGGCTTCTATTCGTTGCTACCGACGAACCGGAGGCGATACTGCCGGTCTTCCAGGAATTCGAGACCGTTTCGGCGACGTTCGGCTCGATAACCGACGCATTACCCGATTATGTTCGTGATTTATAACTTCTGCGGCGGGCGGACTATCTGAGGTTTGCAATAGCAGTTTTTCCCATCTGGCCGCTATCCTCGCGCCGTCCAGCCAAAGGTGCTTTCTGGCTTCCTTCCAGACAGAATCCTTTGTGCACCTCTCGATTGCCGAGGAGTCGCTAGCCACAGCCCACTATTGCGAACACTCTTATCTGATTTTCTATAACGGCAATCTTCACAATTATTATCACTGGCTGGTGGAAGGGCCGCTGCCCCTGGACATTCTCTCGGGAGCCCTGGAGCTCGATAAGAATGTCAAGATCGCGTTGCCGAGGTCGATGGATGTTGACGCGCTTTTCGACCATCGCGAGACGCTTAGGGCCGTCGCCTTCGGCCGCCACGATATCATTGAGGTCGCGGCCGATCTCATCCAGGTGCGCGAGGCAATTTGGGTTGAAACTGATCTCGTCGAGCGCATGCCCGCGCCGTATCTCAAGGACTTTCAGCGAAGAATCGCCGCCCGGTACGCCGGTTTACGTGCCCCGCGCAACCGGCGGCTGCTGGTGGCGCGAAAAGGACCAAACAGGAAAATTCATAATATCGAGCAGGTGCAGGCCTTTCTCTCGATATATGATTTCGAGACCGTCTATCTCGAGGGAATGAGCATGGTGGACCGGATCTTGCTGTTCCAAAACGCGGAGTTCGTCATCGGTCCGTATGGCGCGGGGCTGGCCAATCTCATCTTTTGCGAACCTGGAACCAAGGTTATCAAGCTCATGCCTTCCGCCGAAATGCGGCCGTTCTTCTGGATGATTTCAGATAAATTGGACTTGGTCTATGGCTTGCAAATCTGTTCCACTGTCCCGGACCGCGACTTTCATGCTGCCATAACCGTCGATATCGGCAATCTCCGGGCGCTCATCTGCATGGTCGACGCGCATTTCTAGCGTCAGTAGGGCGGACCCTGGTCCGCGGCCGGCGTCTCGTCGGCCTTCGGTTGCCGCGAAAAGCCAGACCGGGGGTCCGGCGCGAACGAGGGCGTTCGCCCCACATACAGTTCAAGAAGTGGGAGTGATGCCGGCCGATCCTGCTCTTTCGAAAATGCGATCAGGCGTTTGCGTTCATTCCGGCCGCGCGGAGTTGGAGATGCGAGCACAACGCCTGTTTCACCCGGTACTCCAGCCGATCCGGCTGCTGCTCCGCGGCCAACTCATAATAACGGCGGCTCTCGACGTACTGGCCGAGCCGTAAATGACAGGTGGCGATTGCGTCGTAGGCAAACACGTCGAACATCCTAAGGTCGTATGCGGCCAGGTGGTCGATCTCCCCGGACTGCCCGCGAGCGGCCAACTTCTCGAAAGCAATGATCGCCTCAGCGAATTTCCCCTCATGCATGAGAATTTGGCCTCGCAGCCATTCCAATTGCACGCTGAAAGGGAACCGGGAGACCGCTTCGGTAAACAGCGCACTTATGTCGCGGCCGAGTTTCAGGCTGCTTTCGATCAACCCCACGTAAGGGAGTATATCCTCGGGCGAGTTCGCCCCTCTCTTCCTGATTACTGCGAGCGCCTTCCGCCAGGCTTCTTCAGCCAGTTCGCGCTCCTGCATATCCATATATATGTTCGCCAGGTGGCACCAGCAATAGATCCGTTCCGGCTCTTGTTCCAGGGATTTCAGCAGCAGCGGAAGATTCCGCGCATTCTTGGCGTGCTGATTCTCTTGATAGCCCTCGTGGTCAAGCATCATTCGGCTGAAACCGACGCGGCGGCCCGATCTGGCGCAGTACTGGTGCAGTGCCGGCCAGGTGCTTTCGTGGATGATTCCGGTGAAACGGATGGATGGGTCATTCCTCCAAAGGCGCAGGCACCAGTAAGGCGTATGCCCCTTGAGCGGATGTAACAAGACTCGACAGCCGGCCAGAAAAGGAGCGGACACCTCCGCGCGCAAATCTAGGGCCGCGTCGGACCGTACTCGCTCATCGGCGTCGATATAAAGAATCCACTCGCCTTTCGACAGCTCGAGAGCCCGATTGCGGGCAGCGGAAAAATCCCCGTTCCATGGAAAGTCGTATACTCGTGCACCGCCGTTTCGGGCAATGTCCTTCGTGCGATCCGTCGACCCCGTATCCACCACCACCACTTCGTTGGCGATGCCTCTGAGTGAGGCCAGGCAATCACCGAGGAAGTTTTCTTCATTCTTGACAATCAGCGCCGCGGATAGCAGACCGCCTTTCATCGCTTTCGATCACCTGCCGTCGGCTGCCCACCAGAGTTCGAACAATAATGGGTCATTCTGGTTAGCACTCGTATTCGAGAATGCTTGTGCGTTCGAGCTGGTCAACAGGGTTTCCACGGAGAAGCTCGCGATCAGAGGCACTGCAAAACTCGTGCCTAGAACACGCTTGAGGAACCCCCGGCGTTGCTCATCCACTTTCTCGAGAATTTTGTCATTTTCGTTTCTATTTGGCACGTTGTCCTCATTTCTAAGCTGTTCTGATTTGCTCTGCTGTCACGCGACTCCTCTGCTGCAACAAACCTTCCACCGTCAATTGCGTCAGCGCTTGACGGACAACTTCGACCGGAGCGTCCGGGAGGGCATACGCCTGCTTAACCAACTCCACGATCTCTTCCGGCGAATTCCTGCCGTTACACAACTCCAGGATCAAAACAGCCGTGGGATTCAAAAAGTGTACGCGATCCTGTTCGGGTTGATAAATGATGTATCCATCGTCGGCCGGACTGAGGTCGAGACCGTCGATCTGTCTTGGGTAGGCGTTGACCGTCTTCATATCCGCCGGGTTGTGTGTAAATTCTATCGTCGGTGTCAAAGTAGGTCGATTTTACTCTGCGGTCGTATGGCTGTCAATGAATCCGGACCGGCTATTTTGTAGGGGTCCGTACTAGAACTTTCGGCCTGACGAGCGGAATTGAATCCTCGATAGAAACATCACGCGAGAGTGACCCAGGATTATCCGCTTGCTTCGGCTTAGGTTCGATCCGGCTCTGAAGAACTACCTGGTTCAGAATGCGTCTGTTCCACTGGCTCAATACTATCGGAGCGGCGCGCTAAAAGAGAACTTAACACTGCTTTAATCGGCTGGGCCTTGAGGGACTGGACTTCGTCCAGAATCTCGATCAGCCGCCGGGTAGCCTGGGTCCAAGTAAAGTCGTGCACGATTTGGCCGCGCGGCGAAGGCTTGTCACGATCCCGGCCCTCGATCGCGTCGCGAATGAATTGGATGGCGCTATCGCGGTCCGGTTGCCACCAATGCGCGTCCTTGAAAAGTTCCGCCGTGGCTGCGTCTCCCTCAATTAGCACCGGAGCCTCGCGGGCCGGGATCAGGCTTGCGATCGACGAATTCAGGTAGGCCAGATACGCGCTATGCGCGGGAGCAATCAGTTTCAATCCGGATGCCGCTGCCTCCATCATCGGTTGATCCCATCCTTCACCGTGGGACATGCTGATGTAGTGCGTCGCCGCGGCGTACAGACGGGGCATCTCGGAATCCGGAAAGAAATCGTGAACCAGGCGGATGGGCGCGGCCTCAGCCAGGCGCTTGTTTAAGCGCTGCTCTAGAAGGTCGATTTGGTCCGCGAAACGCTGGCGCGCGGCCGATTTGTAGCAGCCTAATTTGACGATCAGGATTGCGTCATCCTGACGCGACGTCGCCAGAATCCAGGCTTCCAGGAGACCCATCAGGTTTTTGCGGGAATTGAACTCGGAAACGTTCAGAAATCGCACACCATGGTCTTCCGCCGTTGCGCCTTCCAAATGAAGGGGACTAGCCTCGCCCGAAAAGAGAGCCGTATTCACGCCGAACGGGCAGAGGCGGAGGCGGTGTTCCGGAAAGCCGCTGTCCACCCAGGCGCGCTTGGAAGACTCGGTTGGAAGAATCACGGAATCGTGCTGCCGGTTCGCCTTTACCCAATTGGGGTGAACGCGGCTGGCCTCGAACATCGTGAAATTGGTGTTCACTTTGCCCGGATAGCGGATCACTTGATGGGGCATGCAGAAGTGCAGCACCGTTTCCGCTCCGCACGGTTGATTCAACGAATCAAACCAGGGGTCCCGCATGTGCCCAGGAAGCTTCGCTGGACTCCATGCGGGCAAATCCTGCAATTCGACCGCGACGCCTTGCGTGTGAAGTTCCCGTACAAACTCACGGACGTGGTGATCGTAGCCGGTCGGTCCGCGAAATGGTCCGCGAACGGTTAGCGCGCGCAGCACTTCCATCCTCGAAGGTAGCTCTTTCGGGTCACTCTATTCGCCGCACCGATATCGAAGACCCAGTATATTAGGAAACCGTGCGGGCAGGCCACGCACGGTGGCCTAGTCTCCGGGACTAAGCCATGTGGAGAATTGTTGAAACCGGCTCCTGATGTTACTGTTCCTAACGGAGGTTTTTGCTCAATGTATAAGCACACGATGCTCACTTTGGCGGCCCTGGCCCTATCCGCGGTCGCTTCTGCCCAAATTGTTAACCCTGGTATTCATGTGGATGCCTATCAGGTAAATTATGCCGCGAATCTGAACGTCGGCGATTCCAGCGTGATTCTCACGAACACGGGCCAGCAAGGCGCGTTTTTCGGAGCCACGCCGACTCCCACCCAAGGAAACATCTGCGTCAACGTCTATACGTTTGACCCGCAAGAAGAGGAGATTTCCTGCTGCGCGTGCCTGGTCACACCCAACGGATTGAATGCGCTGTCGGCGAAGAACGATCTGATTAACAACACGTTGACTCCCGCCGTGCCGAACTCAATCGTAGTCAAGTTGGTGGCTTCGCAACCCGGAACCACCAGCACGGGCGCCTTTACGATCTGCAATCCGTCGTCCCCCATCGACGCGCTGGCAACCTTCCCCTACGGGGCTGGCCCCAGTGCGAAAGGTAGCATCGCCGCCGGCATGCGCGCTTGGATGAACACGCTTGAGCCCAACTCCACGTCTGCCACCTATGGCGTGGTTCATGGCGCGTTTCTTCCTTCCTATCTCGGAGCGGCGGAATTGGGAGCTCTGACGTCGGTCTGCAACTTCAATCAGACCAACGGTACCGGTTACGGCATTTGCGGCTCCTGCCAGACCGGGGCTTTGAGCGGCCAGAAGAACTAGAAGCACGGGCGAGCAAAAGCCTGTCTGGTCCGGGCAGGTCCGTGCCTCCAGTGATCTGCAGCTCCCTGGGACTGTTTATCCTTGGGCTGAGCGGCGAGAACATAAATTCCCGCCGCTCCCGATTCGATGTAGCTCCTGGTACTAACTGCGCCCGCAGGGACTAGTATCAGATCCCCCTTCAACCATCCTGAAGTTTGTTGACAGTCCATAACCCCAAACTTTATATTCATCGTGCCGTGAATCCCATACTCCGCCTTCCATGGTTCTCCTCGTCGCCCGCGATCTCTGTGGTAATCCCAACGTTTAACCGGCCGGACGAACTGCGGCTCTGTCTGGATGGCTTCGCGCGGCAGACCGTCCCGAAAAATAAGTTTGAAATTATCGTGGTCGATGACGGTTCTACGGTCGATATCGAGCCTTCGGTCGCACCCTTCAGGCCGGCACTGAATCTACGGTTCATTCGCGCGGCTCACGCCGGACCTGGTGCCGCTCGCAATATTGCTCTGAAGCGCGCGCGCGCTCCCCTTCTCCTTCTCTATGATGATGATCTTCGGCCGTCTCCTGATCTGATCGAGTACTGCCTCGATTTCCACCGTGTTCATCCCGCCGAAGAGGACGCGCGCCTCCTGAATTTCGGGCCTGATCCGGCAACGGCGGACTCACCGTTCGCAATGTGGGCATTTAATACGCTGTACCCATTTCCAGGGCAAGCAGCAATCTACGGCGGAGGGCATTTCTGGAGCGGCACGCTCACCGCGAAGAAATCCCTGTTCCGGCACGGAGAGTTCGATCCCTCCTATCAGATGTTGGAAGACGCGGAGCTTGGCTTACGGCTGAGCCACCGAGTGGATCTGCGGGTGCACTACGAGCCGCGCCTGACGGGGACGTTGACCCGAAATCTGACATTCCGCCAGATCTGCCGTCGCCAATACACGCACGGTTATTTCGTTCATCTTCTGGCCCGGAAATATCGAGGCACAATTGGTGTTTCTCGTCCCTACGACTGTCCCGAGAAGTACTTCGTCAACGACCGCCAGGTGCTGGCGGCCATCCTGGCTTCCGCCCGCGCCATCGAATCGCGTGAGCCAACGAACCCATCGAAGTTACTGCGCGCCTTATGGTCAGCGGCGGAAACTCACGCCCGAGCCGAGGGCTGGATGGCCGCCCGGGATGGCCGGCCCGCCGAGCCCCCAGGCACTCTCTGGGGCTTCTGCTGGAACAGGATGCTCTGAGCGCATAGCGTGGCATCTCGTCATACTGGACTAATGAGTTTCCTCGATAATCTTGAGAACAACCTCAAAGCGCTCGAAAGCCAAGAGGAGAGGGACCCGGAGAAAGTAAAGCGCGAGCAGGAGCGTCGCGATGCCGAACGAACGGCTGCCCTGCAGCGGGCGCCCCATGCGGAGGCATTGAAGAATTCGCCGTTCACTTCGGAATTATTGACGCAGTGCCGGGCAATTGGGCACGGGCAGCGCGTCCTCGTGCAGTTTACCTGGCTCGGAGAGCGTTTGCGGCTCGACGCCAAATCGAAGCGCATGGAGTTGTCGCCAACGGCAGAAGGGATCACTGCGGTCTTCTCCTTGAACGGAGAAGAGACCGGGCGCTCCGCCGTGGATCCGAAAGTGGACGATGCCGCCGCCCTCGCGAAGCGTTGGCTGATCGAACCGTGACTCCGCCGGACTACTTGCCTGCCATCTCCGCAGGAACCGGAATTGTCACCTTTCCCGTCGCCGCCCACTCCGTACCGCGCGTGAACGTCACTTTGAACGTCGGTTCGGACGTCGTATCGGCGTCATGCCCCAGAGCCGTGACGAACACGCGGCCCTTTCCGTATTCGGTGGTCCACAGGATCGGTTCGTTGACTCCGGGTCCTGACATGGGCTGCTTGTTTCGCGCGTCGGAAGCCTTCTCATCGTAAAGCGAGTGGTCGTCATACGCGGTGGCCAGCACGTGATAGGTGCCCTCCGGCTGCCATTTCAGGTTGGAATACAACTCCTCGTTTTGAACCCGAAGCGGTGTCATCAGCCCTTTCAGGATCGGGTGATTGGCATCCTTGATATCCACCGTGAAATCATGCCTGGCGGAATGATGCCCGTTGCCCGCCCTCCAGTTGCCCGCCGACATCTTTTCGAACTCGGTCCATCCAGTGAACGCGGCCAGGGTGAAATGATACAAGACCACACCTTTGCCTGACCGCACATAGTCAAGGAAGGCGTTGTCGGCGCGTTCCCCCCAACGAAGCTGCGCCTGCCCGCGCTCCATATAATTCACCACCACCACGTCGTAGGGCGCGAGTGTCTCGGGTCCCGCGCCGCGGAACTCTTCGTTCACGCGAACCTCGAACTTGCCCGTGTCTTCGAGTTCCTTCTTCAATACCGGCGTCGTACCTCGCCAGTCATGACCATTCTGACCCGTGATGATCAGTACCTGAATTTTCGGCGGACCAGGAGGGGCCTTGCCTTGCCCGCTCAGGATGGCCACGCCGAGAGTCGCAAGAAATAGAGTTCTGGTAGCGTTCATAGCAGTCTCCTATTCTGCGCGGAGCGAATCCGGCTGTCAAGGGACGCCGCATTTATAACGCGACGCGAGCAGACCTGTGGCCGCACTGAGATCAATATCGGCAATAAGCAACCCTTCTTTACCGTACGGCTGGTAGCCGAGCAGCGTCCCGTCGGGCCGCACTACCGCCGATGTGGTCGGCGACCCCGCGCTCGCATAGTTCACGGATGCGACATAGCAGGTGTTCTCGGCGGCGCGGCACAACACGGCTTTCTCATGGAATGTGTTGGCAGGATCGGCGAAACTTGACGGCACGTAACCGCCGGGCTCGGCCTCGTGAAAATGAGGGTGGAACACGATGTGCGCTCCATGCCGCGCGGGCCAGCGTACCGTTTCCGGATAGCGCCAACCCTCATGGCAGATCGAGACACCAAATATCAGTGGACCGGTTTCGAAAACCCGCCGCCCTGAACCGGGCGAATAGGTGCTCTCCTCGGAGGGATCGAGTTGGACTTTGTCTTGGAAACCGGCGATCGTTCCGTTTCGATCGATAACCATTGCGGTGATCAAGAGTACGTCATCGACGACCCGCTCGGTGCCGAGAACTACCGCGAGGTTTGCCTTCGTGGCGGCCGCTGCAATGGCGGACCAGGCGCGATCGAGGAACGCAGGGTCGGGCGGCGGCACCGCCTTCCCCATTCCTCGATAGCCGGGAACGAAACATTCCGGAAAGCAGATGACGCCAGCGCCTTCAATGGACGCTTGAGCGATGGCTTGTTCGGCCAACGTGACGGATTCCTCGTGGCTCGCCGGGAACCGGAGGTTGGCCAGGGCGATTCGAAACATGTCACTTTGCCGCGACGATCGAGTCCACGTGGATGGTTTTGGTCTTGGCGTCCAAGGTGCCCGTGATCATCACCTTTTTGCCCGCGAACTTCTCCGGCGTCTTCTGGTCGCTCAGCTGGTAGGTTTGCTTGCCATCCCACAGAACGTACGTGGCGCCGTGCTCCAGAATGCAGGCCACGGTGCACTCGGTATCAGTCGGTCCCATTTTCATTCCGGAATGGTCGGCTTGGTCGCACATACTGTCGGTAATGACGCCGGTGAACTTCTTATCTTGTGCTACGGCCAGCGCCGCAATCGTGAGAAGACTCAAGACCAAATTCTTCATTAATCTATGATGTCCGCTCAGAAGGCGGTTTTGCAAATGAAGAATTGGTTTATCTGTGTTCATCCGTGTTCATCTGTGGCCCAAGATCGCCTAGCAGTGCCTTTCGCAAACGGACCGCGAGTTCCCAATCGCCGATGATCGGGCATTCGAGCATGGCGAGGTGCGCCAGCGCCGCCGAACGCTCTACCGCGGCGCGGATTGCCGTGCGTTCGTAGGCCTTCACGCTTTCGACCAGCCCGCGTACGGATTCCGGAAGCGCACCCGTCTTTTCCGGTACGGCTCCCGCGCAACTGATCGAGCACGGTACCTCGACGACATCTTCATCTGCGAGATCCGGAATCGCGCCGCAATTCGGCACATTCACCACCACGCGCCGCGGCTCATCGCTTGAAAGAGCCTGCATCACTTCAATCGCGATCCGATGGTAGCCCGTGGCCGTCTCGAACGGATCTTGTTGCGCCGCGTCATCGCCAGCGCCCGAACCGGCTTCGAGTTTAAGATAGCTCGCATTCCGCTGCGCCAGATAATTTCGGTAGGTGCGAATGGGATCCGGCCCGCGCAGTTGCTCGAAGAGTCCGGCGTTCATGCGCTCGATTTCAGCTCCGCGCGTGGTTCCGGCACGCTCTTGATTGGTGTAGGCTTTGCGCTGGCTGTAATAAAAGAACAGATACTCGCTCGGAATCAGGCCAAGGGCTCGGATGAGCTCAGGATCAAATAGATCCGCGGGGTACAAACTCCTCAGCGCGCCGTCATCGGCCAGCAGCCGCGCGGTCACGTCCTGGCCTTGAATCCACACGCGGCGCACCCAACCGAGATGATTCAATCCCGCATAGTCGCACTCTACCCGTCCACCGAGCGCCTCACCGATGCGATGGAACAGCTCCGCCGGAGTGTCGCAGATCCCGATGGCGCGCACTCCGGTGTGCGTCGTGAGAGCCTGTGTGATCAGGCCCGCGGGATTAGTGAAATTGATCAGCCAGGCTTGCGGCGCGAATTTCTCCACCACGCGCGCCTGCGCGATCGCAACCGGGACCGTACGAAGAGCCATGGCGAGCCCGCCTGGTCCGGTGGTTTCCTGGCCGGCGAGGCCATGCTCTAGCGCGATCCGCTCATCCCGCGCCCGCGCGCTGATTCCACCGACGCGGATGCTCGACAGGACAAATTGTGCGCCCTCGACGGCGGTCTCGATACGGTCGTGCACTCTAATCTGGAACGACGATAGCTCGCGCCCAAGCCCGGCCATGACGCGGGCACGTTCGGTGTCGAGGTCATATGTCGCGAGCTCGCCGATCGCAAGCCCAGATTGTGCCAGCCCGTAAATCAGGAGCGGTGTTCGCACTCCGCCCCCGCCTATCAGCGCTACTTTAAGAGACAATCGATTTCCTCCGCCGTTGGAAATCCTGCAACGCCTCCCAGTGCTCGCGTCGACAGCGCACCACAGATGTTACCGAGACGCAGACATTCCTCCGGGGGTTTTCCTGCCAGCCAGGCGTGCAGATAACCGGCATTGAAGCAATCGCCTGCGCCAGTCGTATCGACGGGAGAAACCTCAGGCGGATCGAAATGCAGCAGCCGCCCGTCCGCCAGAGTCGCCGCGCCGCGAGCACCCAGTTTCAGCACGACCCCGCGCGCCCCGGCCTGCTCGAAGGCCCGCAGAATCGCCTCTGGATCGGATTCACCGGTCATACGCTGGCCTTCGATCTCGTTTGGAAAAAATAGGTCCACCAGCGTCAGTGCGCGGAGCGCGCTCGGATCGGAACCCGCAAATCCGATGTCGAGAGAGATGGTCATGCCCGAGGCACGAATGCGCTCGAACACGCTGCAATCCACAGGCGCAGCCCAGTGCAGATGCGTGGCGCCCTCGATGTGCGCCTTAAACTTACGATTTGCGCCCGCATAAGTGAAAAATGTTCGATCCGAAGCGTCGGTGATGACGAAGGTGGTTGCCGTGAACTCGTCCGGAACGCACTGCACTCGCGAAACATCCACTCCGCCGCGAGCCAGCCTCTCGATCAGCCAGGCGCCATCTTCCGCGCCCACCGCCCCAGCGATCCCGGTGCTGCGTCCCAACCGGGCAAGTCCCAGCGCCGTGATCACGGGGCCGCCGCCTGCCTCGCGCCGGAACTCGCGCGCGAAGGCCTCTTCTCCGGGACCCGGCGTGTGGTCGAATCCGCTCATCACCAGATCGATATATATTTCGCCTGCCGCGATTACGTCCAGAGCCATTCCAGCTTCCGTTTTGCTCTCCACAAGTATGCCGCGATTCCCAAGCCTAGTAATCCGAATCCGGCCAGAATGTACGCGACGCCACTCGTGACGACGATATAGGTCCAGCCCGCGAACGCAATAACGCACGGCACGGGATAGAGCCACATGTTGAACGGCCGTTCTATATCGGGGCGCGTCCGGCGCAGCATCGGCACTGCGGCGACCACAGCCAGGGACTGAATGATAGTTTGAATCACGATCAACGCCGTGACTAACGCCTCCAGATCGAGCAGACAGGCAATAGCCGAGGACATTCCGACAAATACCACAGAGAATGATGGGAAATGCCCAGTGGGATGAAGCCTCGCAAACGCACGGAAAAACCGGTCGCCTACCGCCGCTGCGTAGGGTACGCGCGAATATCCTAGCATCCCGGCGAAAACGCTGGCGAAGGCCGTCGCCAGGATCAGCGCGGTCATCACGGCCGCAGCGCGTGGGCCATGCAAACGCGCGATGAATTCGCTGACGATGTATTTCGATCGAATCGCCTCCTGCCACGGCACGACGCCGATGATGGTGACGTTCATTACCAGGTATAAAACTCCCACGGCCGCGATCGCCGCGAGGATCGAACGCGGAATGGTGACCGCCGGCTTGACGACTTCGCCACCTAAAAAACACACCGTGTTGTAACCGCCGTAGTCATAGGCCGCGTACAGCGTTGCGCCGCCAAGTCCGATCCAGAAATCGTGCGTAAGTCGAAACGCGTGGGGTGGAAGATCGGTGATGAGGCTGAGGCGGGCATGCAGCAGCCCATCAGCCATGATCCAGAGCACCGCGACCATCACAACACACCAGATCATAATGCTCAGCCGCCCGACGCTTTCAATCCGCCGGTAAATCAGCGCGCACGCGAACAGGCACACCCCCATCGCAAGTAATTTCCCTTGCCAGGCTGTCATCTTGGGCCACAAATATAACGCATATTGCGAAAATCCGACCGCGCCGGAGGCCATTCCCAGCGGGGCTTGTGCCAGAAATTGCCACAGATAAAGGAAGCTCATCAGCCGTCCCAGAGATCGTGGGCCATATGCTTCGAGCAGATACCGGTATGGACCGCCGGCATCCGGCATCGCCGCGCCCAACTCAGCCCACACTAGGCCGTCGCAAATGGAGACCAGCGCGCCAAGCACCCATCCGAGCATCGCCTGGGGGCCGTGCATCGACGCGAGCAGCAGCGGGATCGTCAGAAACGGCCCCACGCCGATCATCGCCAGCATGTTAGCCGCGGTCGCTCCACCGAGGCCGAGCCGGCGTTCGAGAGCCGTCACTTTCCGAGACTGATCATGTTTGCAAACAGCCGGAACGCCCCTGGAACGCCGGCCGGAAGCTGGCGATAAAAAGCGTACGCGGCGTAAGTAAACGTGCCTTTTCCGTAGTGCGCCTGTAGCATGCCGCCC
Organism: Bryobacteraceae bacterium; assembly: GCA_050015435.1. Lineage (GTDB taxonomy): Bacteria > Acidobacteriota > Terriglobia > Bryobacterales > Bryobacteraceae > Palsa-187. Next base: position 18,029 of record JBEKBK010000027.1, on the reverse strand, counting down.
TTCTGCGGCGCTTGCTCGCGATCGTGACACTCGATGAGCGGCGTGTAATGCGAATCCCATTCACTCATGAATTTCGATCCGCGCTCTTCCACCCATCCATCGAAATCGGGTGCCGTAATTTTGTTCGGTCCGGCAAAGATGGGGTTCGACGGATCGAGAATCGTGACCTTTGAGTCCTCTTCCGATACCTCTTCCGCGTTGCGGCCCATCTGGAACGGATACGGGCCATACGGGATCGCGTCGAACTCCTGGGTCTGGTACTGAACAATCAGATTCCCGCCATTTGTCACGTAATCGAGCAGGCGGCTGTTGTAGGTCCGATAATCCGGCCGAACCGCCGAAGCTCGAATGCCCACCAGAATCGTGTCGAACTGCGCCAGGTTTCCAGTCGCGAGATCGGCTGGTCCGAGCATCTGCGGCTTGACGCCGATCTGTGCAAGCGATTCCGGCACTTCGTCACCTACGCCCATGATGTAGCCCACTTTCAATCCCGGCGCCACCTTGACATCGATTCCCGCCAGTAGCGCGGTCGCTGACTGGTACAGATGGCGAGTCTCTAGGTCGCGATGCGCGATCACCTGATAACCCTCGCGATACTGCTTTCCTTTGTATTCAGCCAGCGCCTGCAGGGTATAAGACTTGGCCGGCGCGACCTGCGGTACCGATACGCGATAATCCGCGTTTTGAATTTCGCCTTCATGCGCGAAGTGAAGCTCGGTATCCGGCGGCGTTGCGGTCCAGCCCGGCGGCAATTCCAGGCGAACCTTAACGTCGGCCGGACCCTTGACATTGCTCATGATCTGCGCGTGGACATCGATCACCGTCGAGCGCCGCGCAACAGGAATCACGCCGCGACGCGGTGAAAGCGCCACGCTGATGGCCGGCGCAATCTTCAGCAGGCTTCTCTGTTCACCCACGGCGGCTTCCATCGAAACAGTCTGCACCGGTTGCGCGACATTGAACGGCTCGCCCGCCACGCGATAACTCGCCGTGGCAACGATCTCCGGCGGAGCGTACGGCAGATTGAGATATTGCGGCTGATCGAGCTGATAGAGATGATCGCGATACTCGTCTTTGCGCGACCAATAGGGACGCGTATACCCGGCATCCTCACCGATGGTCACCTCGAATTGCCGCTTGACCTGTTCGTTATAGCCGATCGAACCCCTCCGCCCCGGCTGCGCCGTGAATTGAATTTGTTCCGGTACGTTCAGCCCGAGCTCGACCTCCTCTAACTTGACATTGGAGCGGTTCGTAAGCTTGCCCGTTACCCCGAACTTCTGCCCCGGAATCGCCATCGAAAAGGGAGGCGCATCGACCAGCGCCTCGAAGGAAACTCCCTCCAGCAGGTTCCCGGCGCGGACGAATTCATCTTCCTTATTACGCAGCCTGAACAGGAGATCGTATTTCACATCGCGATCGATCGAAGCGTCATTCACTTTGCCGATCAACGCTCGCAGATTTCGCAGGGCCGGTACGATCTGGGGCTCGAGAACTCGCGACGGGTCCCGCGCATCGAACGCTTCGATCGCGCGCTCGACGTCCTTTTCGATCTCGCCAAGCGCGGGCTCGAGATCCAGTTGCGGCGCGAGCTTCGCCAGACCCTTCAGGCTCGTGTCCAGTCCTTCGAACAGGCTCGTCTCACGCGCGGACTTTTCGCCGAGCGCGTTTTCGACCAGCGCGACCGCCGAAATCGCAGGTCCCGGATCCGCGCGTCTTCCTCCGGATCCCTGCGACCGCTGGAAACTCAGACCAGTGGCCGCGATCTGCCGGTAAGACATGCCGATCAGAGGATCGTATGCGCCGGTGTCGATCTTGAGGGTCGCGCCGGACTCATTTTCCCGCACGCTGCGATACAGCTTTTTCACCTGCCACGGGCGAAGCCCTTCGCGGAGCTGCTCGGGGAAGCGGTTCGGATCGGCCGCCGCGGTGAAAACTTCGGTGCTCATGAGCCCGGCAGTTTGATGATTGCCATGACCGTCGCGCGCGGCTCCGTGGAAGCGGGAAATGATGATGTCCGGCCGGTACAGCCGCACGACGCGCACGCAATCCCGAAGGACATTCTCTTCGCCCCAGTGTTCCAGCGTCTCATCCATGCGTTTGGAGAAGCCAAAATCTGTGACGCGCGTGAAGAATTGGTCGACGCCGTAGTATCGTCCGGCCGCGAGCAGCTCTTCGGTCCGAACCAGACCAAGCGCATCGTAAAGCTCAGGGCCGATCAGATCCGCGCCGCCTTCGCCCCGGTTCAGTGTAAGCAATCCGGTGCGAACGCCTTGTCCGCGCGCCAGCCAGGTGATCAATGCGCCGTCTTCATCGTCCGGATGAGCGGTCGTGTGCAGTACCGTCGCCGTGGTGCGCAGTCTGAGCAGACTCTCGTAAGCCGCAGCAGCGTTCGAGTTGAAGGCCGGGGGCTGAACCTGAGCCTGAACAGAACTCGACAGTGCAAGAACGAGTATGTGTAAGCTGATGACGCACCCCATATTTTGTTACCGATTCCCCAAGCGTAACAAACCAACCGTGGCGCGCCCCGCTTTACTTCTCGTGGCAGTGTCCTTATAGCTGCGCGGTTTTGGAGATCGATGGCGGCTCCCGCCAGCGAAAGCGGCGAATCGCAACTGCGAACAGGACACTAACAGCAGCGAGCGCAAGGGTCAAGCAGAGCAGCCACGGAGTTGAGAGGATGCCAACAAGCAGAATAATCAACAACGATAGACTCAGGCGATGTGCCAGAACAGGGGGAAACTTCTCCTTGAGGATATTTCGCCGCCACCAGGGGAGCCGCTTTCGCGATTTGCGCCTTCGTGGCACGAATCCATCCTACGCGAAGAGTTCCGCTATCGTCCAACACGTGTGATGGGCGAGGTGCGATTCCATCGCGGGCGTAACTTTGTACAAGACTGAGGATTGTTCTACAACGAAGCTATGAAGGATGCCCTACCAATGCGTAAACGATCCGTCCGGCCGATTGTAAAGCGGGTGCACCTCGCCCTTGGTCACTTCGCTGATCTGCTTCAGGAGTTTTGGTTCCAGCGTCACTCCCAGCCCGACCCTCTCGTTCGGATACAACTTGCCCTGCTTGAAATCCACGAACTCCGGAAGATAATCAACCGGACGGTTCCCATAGTTGTACTCGAACAGAACCGGTCCGGGGAACGTCGACAGACAATTCACCAGCGCGGCCGTGGCGATGGGTCCCGTAAAATGAGGAACAATTCCCACCGCATGCGTTTCGCACATGGCCATGATCTTCAGGAACTCGGTGATGCCTCCGACGTTGGGTAGCGTGCAGCGGTTGTAATCGATATCGTGGTTCTCTACCAGCTTGTTGAAATTCCAGCGTTGCCCCCACTCTTCGCCGGCCGCGATAGGAACGGTCGTCATCTGCCGTAAGCGCGGGATGTCTTCGAGGAACTGTTCGTCGCGCGTGGGGTCCTCGACCAAGTAAGGTTCAAGGTCTTCGATCAGCTTGCAGCACCGCAACGCGTCCGGATAATCGAATTTCTGGTGCAGGTCGATGGTGAAGTCGCCATTCTTGCCGACGCCTTCGCGGATCTCTTTGCAAGCCTGGGCCACCACGCGGACCCGCTCGTGAGTATTAAAGGTGTTGTCGATGATGGGTCCGCCCACCGAAGCATCCGCCCGATAGGCGCGATAGCCGGCGGCGATCACGGCCTGGGCGCGTTCCTTCAGGGGCATCCCGTTCTGCGCCGGCCCCAGCCCGCTGGTCGGATAACTTTCACAATAATTGCGCACCGCGCCGCCGAGAAACTGATGCAGCGGCACTTTGAGCGCCTTCCCTTTGATATCCCACAGCGCGAGGTCGAGCGCTCCCACGGCATCGATCTTTTCTCGGCCCGGCGGGTAGAAAAACGCCATGTACATCTCCTGCCAGATCGCCTCGCTGCGGAACGGGTCCTTACCGATCAGCGACACGGCGCATTGCTCCAGCAGGTCTTTAGTGCCGCCCTCGCCGACTCCGGTGATCCCGATGTCGGTCTCCACCGTGACCACCATGTTGCTCTGGTTGATCATCGCGTTCAGATTCGGAGGCTGATAGATCCGAACCCGTGTGATCTTGGCCTTAGGAAGCGCAGCTTCCGCGCGTCGAGGCAGAATCGCACCCGCCGCCCCCAGCGTCATCAAGAAGGATCTTCGATTCATATCAAACTCAGGCAGTACTTTACTATACGTCCCAGTTCAACGCAAGCTTGCAGCTCATGCAATAGAGTGGCAACGTGCCCGCGCCGCTCAGCTGTCACGAGCCGTTAACTGGCGTAAGAATCTCGCGAGTGGTAGCGTGAGAGTCATCGAATGGCGCCGGAGCGACTCCAGATTGGCGCGACCTTAACGCGGGCTGTCTACGTCTGCGTCGGACTCGCGGCCATAGCGGTGGGCTTGATCGGGCGAGGCGTCAATAGCGATGAATTGTCTCTGTGGCGCCGTGCTGGCATGATCGCAGGCGGCTTGTTTTTTGTTTATTGCGGCTCCATGTATTACTTTCCCAGGTATCGAAAGATGCGCGCGGAACTGGACCGGGTATTGGATGAGGATTCCAAAGCTGACGCAAGGGATCCTTAGCGGAGCCAAAGACTAGATGAGAATCCGGCACCCTGCGCCAATCAGGAGCAAAAAGACGAGCTTCGATTTACCGCTCACTGCTGAATCGTAACCGAGACCCCCGTCTGCGTGGCGATGTTATTGATCGTAGCCACCACGGCGGCATCTCCGTTCGGCAAGCTCGGAACCGTCAAGTTGAACTGATACAACCCTGGTCCCACCAGACCGCCGAACCCAACGGTCGCCGCCTGACCTCCAATGGTGATCTGCGGCAAGGTCGGCAGCGGCTCCGCAGTGGTCACTAGTTGACCCGTAGGAACCGCAGGATTCGTTGGACCGAATCCAGTCCCATACAGCACGATCGTTTCGCCCGGCGTGGCCGGTGTGGTCGACACCCCGGACAGCAGGTTTGGCGCGCCCACAATCCCATAATTCGCTGCGTGCAGCGCAGCCACGTAAAGCCCGTTATCGATCGTGAAGAATGCCGGCGCGAACTGGGCTTTCTGCGCACTGAAGCTGTTACTTGTCTGCTGCGCCACTGTCACCTGGACCTGGACCGTGCCCACGGTCGGATCGTCCGGAGCCAGCACGTTGATCAACGTTGGGCTGATGTACTCGACATAGGCCGCCACTCCGTTGATCGTGACCGACACGCCCTGTAGGGAAGTGGGCAGCAGCCCATTGACGAAATCGCTGGCCTGCCACACGTAAGTGCTCTGCGACAGGTTCGTGCCGAAGATGGAGACCCACGACGCCGATGCGATGCCCGGTTGGAAGCTCGCGGCGCTCGTAACACCCGTAATCGTCCCCGCTGGTTGCGTACCAGAAACGACCAGCGTAACCGTCACGGGCGCAGGACTGCCGGTTACGCCCGCCGCCGTAATTGTCACGGTTCCGGTGTACGTGCCCGCCGCGAGATTTACGGGGTTCACCGATACCACCAACGTCGCGGGAACGCCGCCGGACGCAGCGGAAACGCCCAGCCAGTAAGCGCTGGTGGACGCCGTCCATGTGAACGTTCCCCCGCCTGCATTAGTGATCGCGACGTTTTGCCCAGCCGGAACCGATCCGCCATACGTGTACTGGAACGACAGCGCCTGCGGCCCTACAGCCAGAGACGGTGGAGGGGGTGCCGGTTGTGTCACCGTGAGCGTAAAGCCGACTGATACCGGAGTGTTCGACGCGCCTGTCGCAGCGATCTGAATGCTGCCCGTGTACGTGCCCGCGGTCAAACCCGAGGGTGAAATCGAAACGGAGAGCGTGGAAGGAGCCGTCCCCGATGCAGGCGACACGCTGAGCCAGGATGCACTCGCTGTCGCCGTCCAGGAAAGCGTGCCGCTTCCGCTGTTCGTAATCTGAATCGACTGGGTCGCGGGCGTCGCCGCGCCCACAGTGTAGGCGAATTGCAAACTGGCTGGAGTCACGGCCAGTGTTGCCTGCGGGATCAGCATCACGGTGATCGCGTCGTTGCCCGCTGCTGCGAACACCTCAATCGTGATCAGGCCCGTCAAACTCGCCGGCAGCGCGGCCGTAATCGACGTATTGCTCCAGGAGGTCGTCGTCAAAACGTCTCCAGTGCTGGAATTGGTCGGCGTCGCGACAACTTTGCAGCCATTGCACTTGGATCCAAAAACGTTGCCGGCGATCGTGATCGTCGAACCGGCGGCGACGGTCCTGCCGTTGTTACCGGTCAGCGGTCCTACCGAGATAATCACCGTGGCCAGCTTGGTGCGCGGAGTTGACGTGTAGCCCACCGGCGCCGGGAATGTGCCAAGGTTATACGAACCGAGCGACGTGCTCGTGGCCTCGAGGATGCCCGTTCCCGCAATGAAGTCCACATAGAAAATGGTTCCCAAGCTCCCGAAAGCGGTTCCCGAGACCGTGCCATTCACCAGCGGCACGGTTCCAAAGGAGACGCTGGTAAGATCCGTCGCATAATTGCCCGCGGCGTTCACCAGCGCGAAGAAAATCGCGCCGTACTTCGATAGATAAGGATCCGTCGCGGGAGTGGTCCCGATTGACTGCCAGTCCGTCGTGCCGGCCAGGAAGGAACGAACGATGAGGCCCGTGTAGTGAGTGGTGCTGCTGACGTTTGCGATGCCTGGCGCATTGCATGCGTAAACTCCAAAGATGGTAGTCGTAAACGTCGAAGGATCCACGTGGCAATACGGCACGATGCGGGTCACCTCCGTCTGCTGGGCAACAAATCCCAACGACGCGCTGGTGAGCGATACCAATCCGTCACTGGCATTGGTGTTCGCTACGGCCGAGGACGCGCTCGGAGTGTAGTTGCCGGCATTGCCGATAACCGCGATGGCGTTCACTCCCCGCAGATCGTCGCCGCGCTGGTTCCAGGTCGCCAGGTTCCATAAGAATCCGCTGCCCGGCTCCAGCTCGGCGCTTTGCGACGTCGCCGCGAGAATGGTCGCGTAATTGCCGGCGACAAACGAGCCGAAGTTGGGTGTGGCAATCAGGACTAGCTTCCCAACCAACGTCGTCGTGGGCGGAGTGAGAATCTCGGTCGGTTGCAGACCGGCCAGGTAGGACCTGGCGATTAACCCGCCGATACTGAAACCCACCAGATCGATCTGCGGCACCTGCGCGCCGTTGGTGTATTGGATCGAATTCAGAAAAGCGCTCAAATCGTTGCCTAGGGTCTCAATGGACTGACCCGGGTCTTCCAGGCAGTTGTCGAATAGATACACCACCGGAACCCCATCCGTCACCAGATAGCTGGCGAGGTTGCCGAAGTCATCTGAGGCGCCGCTCGCCACTGGACACCCGGTGGTGAAGCCGGTCTCCCATCCATTCAAAAGCACCACCGGATTCCGTGTCGCGCCGGTAGGCACGGACACGCGTGGGTTAACCACCACGGACAAGGCGGTTTCCCGTTCCTCGCCGTCCGCGCTCGACGCGGAGAGCTTGGCCGAATACACGCCCGGATTCATTCGCAGGGACGCGCCCAGCAGGATCTGGTCCCCGGCCCGATTCGGCGCGGCCACCAACCCGCCGTTGGTTGTCTCCCCGGTTACGATCTCGACGCGGCGGCTCTTGGCATTCTTCAGAAAATCGAGCGTCTCCTGAGGAGCCGAAATCTTGATCGTCTCGCCAGCGCGGAGTTCATACTGGTTTTCCGTGACCTCCATCGCGTTCTGGCCGGCCACGGGAAAAACGCAGCACAACATTACTCCCGCCGTTAGAAGCGCCCGACGGGTTCCTTGTGGAGGTTTGGATTCAAGCACCTGTCGGGCAGTCCAGTCGCGAGCGGTTCACAAGATTAAAGACGCTCGCCAACCGCAAAACGCGCAGTTCATCTGTGGCCCAAAGATTGTGTTGGTCGGCTTTTCGGCATCGTGCTAAGGCAAACGCCTTAGTCAATAATTGGGAGCTGGCGCGTTCCGATTCGGTCCACGTCTTCGCATGTATCGATTTCAAGCGTTCTGAAGTGCATCCATCCCTTCCAGGATCAACTTAACGGCACATTCATCGCCCATCGCGGAGTTAACCATGACGTGGAAATACTGCCGCGCCGGCCATTCCACACCGAAGTACTGTTTAATGAAATCGGCCCGCTCGGAATCGACGGTCTCCGCTAGCTGAATCGCTTCCTGCTCGCTCTTGCCGGTCTGCTGCAAGCGGCGCACTTTTTCATCGAAGGGCGCGTACACGAAGACGTGAAACGCGTCGGGTTGATCATGCAAGTAATAGGCGGAGCCCCGGCCCACAATCACGCAGTTCCCTTCCCCAGCGGCTGCGCGGACGATTTTTTCAGTGATCGCGCGAATCCCTTCCGCATCGGCCAACTTCAGATTCGGTGCGTTTAGACTCCCCTCAAAGCTTCCGCGCAAAAACGATTTCAACAAGCGATAGTACAGCGGGTCGCGGCGCTCCTCGTGCTTCTCGACGTGCATGTGGTCGCATTCCAGGCGGCGGGCGATTTCACTGGTGAGCAACTGATCCCAAAGCTTCCAGCCCAAGCGTTCCGCCAGCTTGCCGGCGATCACATTCGCGCCGCTCCCGTATTCGCGCTCAATCGTCAGTACCTTGATCATGGATTATCCTTATTAACCCACGGATTACCCACGGCGACTTCACCGCCGCCCCCGGGGTCGTTCTTTCTCACGATGAACGCCAGCGCGAACATGACGCTCGCCGCGACCGCGAGGAGCATATACGTATCGATATAAGCGAGCGTTTGCGATTGCACCAGAACCGATTGATAGACCCGGCCGTACGCTTGTACCTGCGCATCGGGAACGCTGGCGCCCGCGTGGACCAATTGCTGGCTCAACCCGTTGATCTGATTTCGAAACGCCGGATCATAGCGCGTCGCATGGTATCCCAGCAGGGATTGGTGGAACTGCGCGCGGCGCGCAAGCAGCGTCGTGACCATGGAAGTTCCGACGCTGCTGCCGATGTTCCGCATAAAGTTCACCAATCCCGACACGCTATTGCCCTTTTCGGGCGCAATTCCGATATACGCAGCCAGCGTGATCGGGACGAACAAAAATCCCAGCCCGAAAGATTGAGCCACCCGCAGCCATGCCGCTGACTGGAAGCTGATCAGCAAATCGATCCGCTTGGTCGAATAATACATCCCTAGCGCGAGACACATCCAGCCGAACGCAATTATGTACTTGGCGGGAATCTTGGTCGTAAGCTGACCCACGACCGGCATTTCGAACAGGAGGACGAGGCCCGCGCCCGAAAGAACCAGTCCGGCGGATTGCGCAGTGTATCCCAGGAGCGTCTGCAGGAACTGCGGCATCATCACCAGGCTGCTGAACAGCAGCACGCCCAGAAAGAACATCATCAGACAGGCTACTGCAAAGTTGAAGCTCTTAAACATATGCACGTCTATAATCGGCTCTTTGTAGCGCCATTCCCAGAAAACCAGGGAAACCAGACAGACGAACGCGATCGCTGCCAGAGTGACGATAAAGTGGGAACCGAACCAGTCGTCCTCCTGACCTTTGTCGAGCAGCACCTGAAGGGCTCCGATGCCAAGGGCCAACAGCGCGATACCGATATAGTCGACGCGAATGCCGGCGCCCCGGACGCGGCTCAAATACGGCGGATCTTCAACCAGCCGCATCACCAGGAATAAAGTCAAAATACCGACCGGCAGATTGATGTAAAAAATCCAGCGCCAGGAATAGTTGTCGGTGATCCATCCGCCTAGCGTGGGACCGATGGTCGGCGCCATGATCGCCGTGATGCCATAGAGCGCGAACGCCAGACCACGCTTCTGTGGCGGAAAGGTGTCGGCCAGAATCGCTTGCGCCATCGGCTGTAGTCCCCCGCCTCCGGCGCCTTGCAGGACGCGAAACAGGATCAGCATAGCGAGGCTGGGCGCGGCTCCGCATAACAAAGAGCTGACCGTGAACAGGAAGATGCACAGCAGAAAAAAGCGCTTTCGGCCGAATAGCGAAGCGAGCCATCCACTGATCGGCAGAACGATCGCGTTCGAAACCAGATACGAAGTGAGCACCCACGTGCTCTCGTCATTGCTGGCGCCCAGGTTACCGGCCACGTGCGGCAGGGCCACGTTGGCGATGCTGGTATCCAGCACTTCCATAAACGCGGCCAGAGCGACCACCACCGCGATCAGCCAGGGGTTGAACTTCGGCTGCCAGACTTCGGTTGGAGTGGCCATGCTTCCTCTTACTCGACGTACACTTTCGGATCCACCGAAAGGCCGGGGCGAAGGCGATGATCGCTATTCTGGCCGGGATCGAGATTGATGCGCACCGGGACGCGCTGCACCACCTTCACGTAGTTGCCGGTGGCGTTTTCCGGAGGCAGCAGGCTGAAGCGCGATCCGCTGGCACCGCCGATGGCGTACACTTTCCCGGTGTATTCTTTACCGGAGGCGTCGACGCTGAATTTCACTCGCTGGCCGGCGGTCATGCGGCTGAGCTGTGTTTCTTTGAAATTCGCCGTGATCCACACGTCGTCCAGCGGGACCACGGCCATCAACTCCTCGCCGGGCGAAAGATTTTGTCCGAGTTCCACCGTCTTCTTGCCCACGATCCCGGTCACCGGCGCGACGATGGTGCAGTAGCTGAGGTTGAGCTTCGCCTGATCGAGCAGCGCCCTTCGCTGTGCCACCTGCGCCAGAGCGGATTTCGCGCGCGTCTCACTGGCCGCCACCTGCCTGGGCGCGGTCTGCGCGGACTCGATCGACGCATCCGCCTGGACGATCCGCGTTCGTGCCTGCTCGATGGCTGTCTGAGCCACGACGATGTTCTGTTCCGCCTCCCGCACGCTCGCTCTGCGCGCATCCAGCGTAGCTTGTCCCGCGGCCGCCGTGGAGACTGCTGTGTCGTACACCTGCCGCGGAATCTCGTCCTTGTCGACCAGCAGTTTATAGCGCTTGACGTCGTCGTTGTCTTTGGTCAGGTTTGCCTCGGCTTCGCGCACTTGAGCGCGGGCCGTCTCCAGGCGGTCCTGTGCGGCAGCGAGCTGGCGCTCGGACCCGGCTAGGGCAGCTAAGGTGTCTACGCGGCCGGAATTAGCCGACTTGAGCTGGCTCGCCGTGTTGGTGCTCGTGATGGGAATGTCGATACGCGAGGTTTGCAGCGCCGCCTCCGCATCGGCCAGGTCGGCTTGCGCTTTGGCCAGCGCGACCTCGTAGTCTTTAGGATCAATGCGCACCAACACGTCGCCGGCCTTTACGTATTGCTCATCCTCGGCGAGCACCTCAATAACGTTGCCGCTGATGCGCGCGCTGATCGCGTTAATGTGGCCGTCTACCTGAGCATCGTCCGTGGTTTCGTAGGTGTTCAAATACTTCCACAGGTAATATCCGCCGACCGCCAGAACCGCCACGATCAAAACCGAAATCAGGATTCGGCCAAGTCTCGGTCCCCGGCGAGGTATCCTCTTTTCTTTCGCGAGTTCAGCCATGTTATTTCACCTCCATCAAGCGTTGAATTCCCTGATCAGCGCCGCCTAAAGCGCGAGCCAGACCTACTTTTGCGACATTGTGAGCATATAGCGCAGAGATCAGATTGTCGTTAGCAGTAGCGACCGACTCTTGCGCCTGCACGACTTCGATGTTGTCACTGACCCCGGCGGAAAATCGGTCGCGCGCCTGCACCAGCGTCTGATTCGCGAGGTCGAGATTGCGTTGCGCCACTGCGACCTGATCCGCAGCCGTGCGAATGTCCAGAAAGGCCGTGCGGACCTGGTACTCGATCTGGCCGCGCAGATCCGCCAGCTCGTCCTGGCGCTGCTTCAAAGTCGCTTTGGCCTGGGTCACGTCCGCACCGATCCGTCCTCCGTCAAAGATGTTGAACTTGGCCGCTGCGGTGAACGTGAACGTGCCGTGCGAGCTCCCGAGCGTCGGACCGACGTCGCCGTAGTCGGCGTTAACCGTGGCGACTGGATACCGCTCCCCCCGTGATGCTTTTACCGCTTCTTCCGCCGCACGCACCCCGGCCGCATAGCTTTGATAATCGGGACGCTGCTCCAGGGCCGCAAGCAGGGCCTGCTCCTGCGTGACCGAGCTGAGCGGCGAAAATGGCACCGCCTCCGCGAGATTGAAATCTTGCCCATCGGGTAGCCCAATGATTCGGCCCAAGGTCAGTTTGTCTTTGGCGAACTGGTTATCCTGCGCCAGCAGGCGTTGCTGCTGTTGCATCAGCTCCACTTGCGATCGCAGAACATCGATGCCCGCGGCGGTGCCTGCCTTTTGCTGATCCACGGCGCGATCGTAAAGCGCCTGCGCCGTTTCCACCTGGGATCGGATTGCTTGCGACCTGGAAGCGTCGGCGATGATCTGTAGATAAGCCGCCGCGACACCCTGCAATACCAGGTCGCGCGCATTGTCAACCGAGAGCCGCGAGGCGCGCTCATTCTCCCTGGCTGACCGGAGATTCTTTCGCGCGCTATAGTCGAACGCCGTCCACGATGCCGACGCGCGCACATCCGTGTAATGAAACGGACCCACTATGGTCGGGATGGAAACTCCCGGGAACGTGAAGTTGAAGCCAATGGTTTTGAGATTGATCTGTTCCACCGCCTCGGTAATGCCGCCGTTCACCTGTGGCAGCAGAGCGCTGAGCGCCCGTACGCGCTGGCTGCGCGCGATGTCGTTGTCCGAATCACTGACCAGCAATCCCAGATTCGTTTTCAGACCGCGATCGATTGCCTCCCGCAAGGTCAATGCGAGCGGGGTATCCGATGCCGCTCCCGCCGGAACACTGCCCTGAAACTGGCTCTGTTGCGCCAGCAGCGCGGAACTCATCCATACCGCCAAACTGAAAAATCCAGATCGTATTTTCATTTCCTATTTCAGCCTTAAAATGTCAGCGAGCTCCTCGGTCATCAAACCACTCGTTTTGAAAGTTAAGCCGTCACGGTGCATCAGTTTCAGCAGGAGCGATCCGGCGATATCGACGAAAGTCACTTTCCTGAGATCCACCGTGAAATTTCCGTGAGGATAGCGGGCCGCCGCGGCACGCCAGCACTCTTCGAGTGTCGATACACCGACACCTGCCAGCCGCCCCTCCACCTTAAACGTCAAAGAGCCGTCGATTTCGTGCGTTTCGATCTTCATCATGGAAGCTCTCCGCGAAGGGCGGATGCAGTCTGAGCACCAGACGCAACACAGCAGAGTACGATGAGAATAAAGGAGTTGTCCGCTGTCGCCATACACGGCTCGTGCCAATATACGGGCACGTGCCCGCCGGTTAACTCACCCGCTGGCGGATCGACGAGTTTGAATCCGGATTCCCAGCTTCTCCATCCGCCACTGAAGTGTGGTGCGCTTCAGACCAAGTAACCGGGCCGCGCCGTTGGGACCGCCCACCACCCAATTGGCCGCATGGAGCGCCTGCATGATGTGCCTGCGTTCGGCGTCTTCGAGAGTCTCGATTTTCTTAACGGCATCCGGCTCAGCCCGGCTTTGAAGGTCGGCGACCGGCACGTTCAGGACCGGCCCCGTCGAAAGGATCACCGCGCGTTCCACCAGATTCTGTAGCTCGCGGATGTTCCCCGGCCAGTGGTATTGAACCAGCGCGGCCATCGCATCGGAAAGGATAGTATCGATGGTCCGATTCATTCTACGGGCGTACTGCTGCACGAAGTGGCGAACCAGGAGGGGGATGTCATCCCGGCGCTCGCGCAGCGGAGGAACCTGAACTGGAAAAACGTTGAGGCGATAGAACAGATCCGAACGGAAGCGCTGCTCCTGGACCATAGCTCCCAAATCCCGGTTGGTGGCCGCGATCAGGCGCGCATCGGTCCGGAGGGTGCGCGAACTGCCCAGCCGCTCAAACTCGCGCTCCTGCAGTACGCGCAGCAGCTTGGGTTGCAACTCCAGCGGAATCTCGCCAATCTCATCGAGAAACACAGTTCCGGCATTCGCGATCTCAAAGCGGCCGATACGCTGCGAAACCGCCCCAGTGAACGCTCCCTTCTCGTGGCCGAAGAGCTCGCTCTCGAGCAAGCCGCTGGGGATGGCGGCGCAATTCAACTTGACGAACGCGTTTTGACGGCGCGAGCTCAGGTTGTGAATGGCGCGCGCGACCAGTTCCTTGCCGGTACCGGTTTCGCCATGAATGAGCACTGTCGAATCGGTGGGGGCCACCACTTCCACTTTCTGCAACAGGTTTCTGAGCGCGGCGCTCCTGCCGACAATCTCATCGAAGTTCATCTCGCTGCGGATCTCATCTTCGAGATACACCTTTTCTTGCGCCAGCTTGTCCTTTAGTTCGGCGATCTGGCGATAAGCCAGCGCGTTCTCCACGGCAATCGCGAGTTGATTGGCGATCTGCATCAAGAAATCGATCTCATCTTGAGTGAAGTACGCTTGTTCACGCCGTGCGAGCGTGAGGATGCCGAGAATTCGATCCCGGCTGATCAGCGGGAGGAAGCACATCGAGCTTACTCCTTCAGCGATCGCGCTCTCCGGGATATAACCATGATTCGTGTTGTCAGGCGAACGGCTGACCAATTCCGGTTTGCCGGTGCGAAATGCTTTGACGGCCGCGGTCGAATCGTCCAGTGAAATCGTGAAGCCTTCCCGTACCGGCCCTTTCGGAACGGGGAGATCGAGTGCATAGACGTGCAAACATTTGTTGTTCGGATCGGGCAGCGCAACGCCGGAGCCATCGCATCGCATGATCTTGCGGACGCTGGCAGACATGGCCCGCAGAAGCTCCCGCAAATCCAGGTTGGACACCACCGCGTTGTTCAGGTCGAGCAATAGCGTGAGCTGCCGATTCTTGTTTTCCAGTTCTTCGGCGTTCAACGCGTCGTCGACAGCGAGGGCCACCTGATCGACCACCAGAGAGAGAAACCTGACCTCGTCCTCTGGATACGCGTCAGGAACACGGCTACAGAAGCCGAAACTCCCCATTTTGCGCCGGACCGTGGTGAGGGGCACTGCGCAAGCTGACCGGATGCCTTGTTGTTTAAAAAATTCCGTCAACCGGGGGAAGCGGCTCTCCCGGTCGACCTGCGCGATTACCAGAGGCTGCTGGCGCCGATAGACCCACATGGTCATGGTTTCTTCCGGCGGAAGGTCGGGGCGCTGTACACCGCTGGTTGTGTCGCTCCAGCGCCATTCGAGCGTGTTCGCCGCTTCGTCGTAGCGCAAGCAAAAAATGGCGTCAAAGGCGACCACCTTCGACAATTCGCTCGCGAGAGCGCTGAAGAGCAAGTTCAAATCGCGGTGCGCCTTGATCGCCTGCGCGACCCGAATGAGCGCCTCGAACCGTTTCGCGAATTGGAAATCCGGCGGCTGGGAAAAATTCATCGGCCAGCTTGTACTTGAGTATGCCGTATTTCAGTATACGGAGCCGCGGTGACAGGGTAAGATTGGACGATGAAGCATTCCCGAATCCGCCCTCTTATCTGGATGTCAGTTTGCCTGGCCGCCGTGCTGGCCGTTCCATCCTCGTTTGGAAAGGCCGCCGACCGGCAGCAGGCCCAAGCGCAAGTGCTCGATCACGCTGAATACCTTTGCGACAACTGCTTCTTCGGGCCCAGCTACTATTATTTCTGCTTCGCGGCCGACAATAAGATCCTGATCGCCTATCAAAGGATTCCGGTCATCAACTGGCAGGACAAAACCAAGAACTACCTGACCAAGGTTCAGCACCGGTGGGACGTGTGGTCCGCGCCCGGCCAGACGGTTCCGATCAGCTATGACGACAAGCACCTCTGGGTCACCCGACCGGACCGCAAAGGCAAAGAAAAGGAAGTAAAGATGATCCAGAACTACACGACGGACATTTTCACCAACAATGACCGCTGCCGGGCTGCGGTGAAGGCGAAGGCCCAGTAAATCGGCGTTGTGCTTAGGGCGGCGGTTCGGTACGCGAGAAACGTGCTGCTGGTGGCGGTACTGATCGTTGCCGCGGCGTACGCCGGCGATTTCCTCTCCGTCAAGTTTCCAGGGACTCGAGATCCCTTCGGAACGGTGCAAACCAAGCCCTATTACGCGGTTCGCAAGAAGAACAAGCAGACCGAGTTCATGTTCCTGGATCCGCAGACCGAAGTCTGCGTCCACTCCCTGTTCCCGCATTTCGGTGACCGGCCCTGTTGGTACGCCGAACGGAAGAAGCGGGAGCGGATCGACATGTGATGTCATTTCAGTAAAAGTTACCTAGATCGGGAAGCAATCCTCATATGCCGAAAAGGCGTACCCGTCTTCGAACAGCTTTGTTACCATAGTCTTTTCAGCGAGTCATGCGAGCCTCATCAGGGCGCGCGGCGATACCTTCGCCGTGGCGGCAACGTTGGTTTGAAAAAAAGACGCCCTTGGGTCGGCGAGCAAGAGCGCAAGTGTTACCTTAAGGCTTTCGAATCAGTCATTAGTCAGTAGGCCGTTTGAATGGCAATAAATACAAAATCCCCTGAATCGGTGCCGGAACTGGAATTGCCCGGTCGCCACGCACCCCAGCCGCCCTCTGGCAAACGAAAGAAACGTGGGCTCATCTGGGTTCTTTTCCTGTTGATCATCGTGGGTGTCGCGGGATACGCCGTCTACCGTGCTAGCCTGCCGGCTTCCCAAAGAGGTCCAGCCCCTGGCGCCGGTGGTGGAGGCTTTGGCGGTGGCCGCGGCGGAGGCCGTGGCGCGCAGCTTGGCCCGGTGCCGGTGGTGGTCCAGAAGGTCGGACGCTCCAGCATTCCGGTTTACCTGAATGGGCTGGGAAATGTGACCGCCTTCTACACGGTAACCATCAAGTCGCGAGTCGACGGCCAGATCATGAAGGTAGATTTCAACGAAGGCGACTTCGTGAAAGAGGGGCAGATCCTCATCGAGATCGACCCGCGGCCTTATCAGGTCATGCTCGAACAGGGACAGGCTACGCTGGCGCACGACCAGGCTTTGTTGGATAACGCGAAAGTGGACCTGGAGCGCTATAAGATGTTGCTCGCGACCGACGCCATTCCGAAACAACAGTTGGATACGCAGGCCGCGTTGGTGGCGCAGTACACAGCCACGATCAAGCAGGATGAGGCCAACATTGACAACGCCAGGTTGCAATTGACCTACGCGAAGGTTACGGCGCCAATTTCGGGCGTCCTTGGTCTGCGCCTGGTAGACCCCGGCAACATCGTCCACGCCTCCGACGCGAACGGCATGATCGTCATCACCCAACTCCAGCCGATTGCGGTGCTTTTTACCATCCCGGAGGACAGCCTTCCGCAAGTCACGCAGAAGCTTCGAGCAGGCGCGCATCTGCCGGCGGACGCATGGAACCGGGACAATTCCAAGAAACTGGCCTCCGGAACGCTGATTACCCTTGATAACCAGATCGACAATACGACCGGCACCTCTAAGCTGAAGGCTGTTTTCGACAACAACGACAATGCGCTGTTCCCCCAGCAATTTGTGAACATCCGCCTGCTTGTGGATACGCTGACCAACCAGCTTGTCGTGCCCAACGTGGCCGTCCAGAACGGTCAACAAGGCACGTTCGTCTACGTCGTGGATGACGATTCAAAAGTGCACTTGAAAACCGTTAAAGTTGGAACCACCACCGAGACTTCGTCCGACATTCTCAGTGGTTTGTCGGATGAGGACCGGGTGGTCGTCGATGGCACCGATCGGCTGATTGAAGGCGCAACCGTACGAGTCCGGAAAGCCGGAGAGCTTGAAAACCCGCCAGGCTTTGACCCGACCGCAGGTGGTCGCGGCGGTCGCGGGGGCAAGAAGGGCGAGGGTAAGGGCCAGAAGGGCGACTTCAAGAAGGGCCAGGGCGGAGGCGCGACGCAGTGAGCCCATCCAGAATTTTCATCCTGAGGCCGGTCGCGACATCGCTGATGATGGCCGGAGTGGTGCTTGTCGGCGGTGTTGCCTTCCAGCAGCTTCCAGTCTCGGCGCTGCCTCAGGTTGATTACCCTACGATGCAGATCCAGACGTTCTACCCGGGCGCGAGCCCGGAGGTAGTAACGTCTTCGATCACGGCGCCTCTAGAAAAGCAGTTCGGCCAAGTGCCGGGACTCACGCAGAT
>JBEKBK010000026.1:0-31443 GCA_050015435.1 Bryobacteraceae bacterium | reverse complement strand
GACTTTGGGGGGCGCCTCGGCCTGGCCCTCCAGCCAGGGTCCGACGCCGTTATAGGTGAGCTGCGCATGGTTGCGCACCACGGCCCGGTAAATGCCAGGCGAAGAGATTGATCCGTCCTCGGCCACGGTCAATTCCACGATGACTGCCAATCTGTCAGCGCTCTCATTGAGCGAAGTCAGATCCGTCGACAGGCGCTCCGGCAGCATGGGAAAGATCTTCACGCCTGTGTAGACCGTAGTGGTCTGACCGGCCGCGTGCTTATCGATCGGCGAATCGATGGCGACTGCTGAGTCGACATCAGCAATCGCAATCCGGATGCGTATTCCTTCGCCTATCCGCTCGGCTACTTCGGCCTGATCGAGGTCGCGCGACGTATCGTTGTCGATGGAAGACCACAACAGGTTTCGCAGATCGCGAACGTCGGCACCGGGCGTAGGACCGGGTCGCGTCTCGATCACCGCCACCTGCTGGTCGGTACCGGGCGGAAAGTCTGGATCGAATCCGCGCGCGATCATCTCCTCACGCGCGGCCGCAGCTAGATCAAACGGTTTGTGAGCCATCCTGGTCCTGGACGAATCTACTGTAGTGCAGTGGCTTTTGCGCTTCCATAGTACAGGCCGTTGAACAGCAACTTGAAGGTCGCATGAGGCTGCGCGCGAAACGCCACCTCGGGGCCGAGGATCACGACCTTGCCTTCTCCCAGGGACGCCTCCGCCACCGCGGTTCCGCCGTCGAGATACTGCTGGCCCCAGGCCCAGCCGCTATCGAGGACGCTGGTTCCGGAGTACGAGGCCACAGCCGAGACGTGGTTTGTTCCCGGCGCACCCTCCACATCGAACACCGGACTTTGGTCGAAGAAAACATCCACCTGATCGGGCATGCCATACGCTAGCGGATTCGTGTTATCGATATGAGCCTTCAACAACGATCCAGGAATATAAAACTTTTGGCGCGAGAGCGGCCGTTCCTTCCCGTCGCGATCCTTCTCCGTGAGGTGATCTTTCACCGGCAGGCCCATAAGCCCCGCCAGGCTGGTCGAGCTTCCGATGGTCACCAGCGACCCGCCGGACCGCACGAAATTCTCGATTTGGGGAATCGTTTTGTCCGTGATTCTTCCTAGCCAGCGCCGATACTCCTCGGGAATCGTGGCTGCTTCCGGCTGAGCCGTGCCTTCACTCAAATTGCGGCGCGCGGCCCCATCCGTGAAAACCAGCACGTCGAATTTTCTCTTCAAGTCGCCCGCGTCCAGCGTTTGAGGGTAAACCACTTCGAATGGGAATTCATATTGCTCGAACAGCCATCGCGTCCATCCGGAAGAGATCAGGCCTCCGTATTGATCGTAAAGTCCGATCCGGATCGGCTTCAGCTTCAGGGCGTCTCCGGCCGGGGCCTTGGCCATCGCGTGCACGACCACTCCCAGTTCCTTCGCGCCGTTTTCAAGCAACGACCGCGCCGCGGCGGACGCGGGAATCCAAATCGCTCCCGCGGAAGCATTCTCCCCCTCCGCCTTCTGCGCCGTCTTCAACCAATACACGTCGCAGTTCGCCTTTAACAGCCGGTTCATCAGCTTGAACGAATTGTTGATCTGGTGGCTGATCAGGTAGCCGGCCGGATTTGCCGGCCCCTTGACGGAGCCCGCCGGAACGTCAACCAATCCGCTGACCTTCGTGAATGGACCATCGAAGCCGTCGCGAATGCGGTCGTACTGCACGCCCATCTGCTTCGCCAGAGTCCAGCCCGTGATGTCATATGGAGGAACCGGAGGGCCGCCCGGATATTGAAAATCGTTCGGGTGGTCCTGCGGTTCAAACATGTCCATCACGTGCGGACGAAAAGGCTGCGCTGTCTTGACTACATAGGAACCCGCCGGGTAACTCTTGCCGGCCACTTTAAATCCGGACCCGGCGCGGAGAACGGTGATCCCGTTCTTGAGCAAAGCATTGACGAATTCGGTCGCGGTCGCGAAATCCGGCTGGTCCGACGGGATGATATAGCCGCGCGGATCCCGGATTTTCGGATCGTGAAGAACCGTATTGTAGAGTTCCGTAGGAATCGTTCGATTCGCGGCGGGGCGTTCCGGGCCCTGGTCCTTCGAAGCCGCGGCCTCCAGGGCTGCGATCCGCTTCGGCGTGACCGTCCAATAATCCTTATTGCCCTTTTCGATCGAGTTCACTCCCATGCGATAGATGTTGTAGAGGAACGTCTCGCGGTACCGGGATGCGAGGTCCAGCAGCGCGCGATTATTGGTGATCTCATATTCGATCGACTGGCGATAGTGCCACGGCTGCGGCGCGATCGGCATGGGCAGATCACCAATCGGCAGTTGCCGCTCCGCAACCAAGGGAATGTTCATGGGCGTAGGATTACCAATAATCTCAGTCAGGATCCCGATCATGTTGTGAAAATAGGTGACGGTGCGCAGGCCGCCGTTCCACCAGGTGGAGTAACTGGACTCGGAACGCATCCCCGATCCGGCCTTGCCCTCGGCCACCAGGCGGCTGTGCATGGCGGTCCCCACCATCTCGATTCCCAGCGGTATCAGTGGATCGAAATTGTAGTTGAACGGATCGCGGAACGGCGGCATGAAGATGACCGCGCCCGCTGGTCCGGTCTGGTGATGGTTGTACATGATTTGGGGAAACCACTCGAGGAACAACTGATGGTTCATGTTCGTGGTCTCGGGCATAGCCGACATGTAAAAGTCCCGGTTGTCGTCGTGCCCGACATATTTTGCGTACAGCCGCGGCAAGCCGCTCAGACTGCGGTCCCGAGGATTCTTTTCGCGCATGTACCAGTTCGCAACCAGCTCCTGGCCATCCGGATTAGCTAAAACATAAAGTCCGATCACATCGTTCAGGAAACGCATGGTTTCGGGATCGGTGCGGCTGACCATCTGATAAACCATTTCCATCAGTTGTTGTGACCCGACCGTTTCGCTGGCGTGCAGGCCGCCGTCGATCCACACCACGGCTTTGCCCTCGCGCGCGAGCGCGTGGGCCTGCTCCTCGCTCAGCCCTTCCGCGAGCGCGAGTCTTCGCGAAATGTCTTTGTAGTAGTCGAGCCTCTTCAGATTTTCAGGCGAGGTGATGATCGCCATGTACTGGCGGCGGCCCTCCGCGGTCGGGCCGATATCGACCAGCTTCATCCGGTTGGACTCGGACGCGAGCTTCTTCCAATAGGATTCGAGCTGGGTGTAGTTCGCGATGCTGTAATCGTCGCCGATATTGAAGCCAAGCGCCTCTTTGGGGGTGGTGATCTTGAGCGGGGTTTGGGCGAAGGCCGGCCAAATGAACAAGGCCGCCGCGAGCAGGTGTCGTGGCTTCATTAGACCGAGTTTACCCGCTCTGAAGAAAAAAGGGGACCGACGCAATTTCAGGCGCCAATTTGACGAAATTGCGTCGGTCCCCTTTTTTCTTTAGTTCAGCGGCAGCTCGGCCTTCACCACGTGCTCGTCGATCGAATAACGCAGCCCGAACCCGAGTTGCCGGCAGATCCGCACCATGTGATCGTTCTCCGGAAGAATCTCCGCAGTCACCCGCTCCAGCCCTTCCGCGCGCGCGATTTCGATCAGCCGGCGAAACAACTCGGTTCCCAGGCCGTGACCTTGCATCACATCGCTGATCAGCACGGCAAGCTCCGCCTCGTTGCCTTGGCGCGCTCTGGTGAGCCGGCCAACGGCGAGGATCGCGTTGTCCTGTTCCGCCACCAAAACCATCTCCCGGTCATAATCGACGAAGCAGATCCGGGCCAGGCGCTCGTGCGAAACTCGCTGGTCGAGATTCATCATGTGGAAATAGCGAAGGTAGACGCTGCGGTCGGAAAGGGTGCCGTGAAACCGGACCATTTTCGGTTCGTCTTCCGGGCGGACGGGACGGATCAGGAATTCCTTCCCGTCTTCGAATCGCCACGGCTTCACGTAATGCACGGGATACGGCCGAATCGCAGTTCTCGGAAGGTCCTCTTCTCGCGTCCCAGCTGGATACAGCACGACGCGGGCATCAAGCGCGATCAGGCGTTCCGCGGAGACGAGCAATGGGTTAATGTCGATTTCCTTGATCCATCGTTGCTCTGCCGCCAGATAGCTAAATCGCACGACGAGTTGTTCGAGCGCGTCAAGATCCACCGGCTTCCGTCCGCGCACGCCGAGCAAGGCGGTAAAGATCCTGGTTCGTTCCATCATGCGCCGCGCCAGTGTTGTGTTGAGCGGGGGCAGACCCAAAGAGCGATCCTTGAACACTTCCACCAGCCGTCCGCCGGTGCCGAAAAGCAGAACGGGACCGAACTGGCCGTCGATGCTGCTTCCGAGAATCAGCTCGTACCCTTCGTCCTGAATCATCGGCTGGACGGTGACGCCGAGAAAATCTTCGGCGCGAACCGCGGCCCGGATGCTTCGATACGCTGCGCGAACGGACGCCTCATCGCGCAGGTTCAAGCGCACTCCGCCGACGTCGGTCTTATGCGTTACCGTCTCGGAGTGGAGCTTCACCACCACCGGGTAACCGATCCGGTTGCCGTGCGCGGCCGCGGCATCTTCGTCCGTCGCCACCGCGGTTTCAACCGTGGGAATCCCGTAAGCGGCGAGCATGTCTTTGGACTCGGCTTCGGTCAGCAGGGTCTGCCCGCGGGTGCGCGCTTTCCGAAGAATCGACGACGCCCGTTCGCGTCCTGCGACATCCGTACTCTCGCCGCCGAATGGCGTTTCGTACAGCGCCCTCAGGTTGTCGGTGTAGCGCCACATGGCGTGGAAGATCTGGGCAGCGGAATCCGGGTAGGCATAGGTCGGGATGCCCGCGCGGTTCAGCACGCTCTCGCCCTCCGCGACGCTGGCTCCGCCCATCCAACTGGCGAGGATCGGCTTCCCCTCCGCGTTCGCGAAGGGTTTCAGGCGCTCGGCGACCACGGTAGGGTCGGTGATCCCTTGCGGCGCAAGAATGACAAGAGTGCCGTCGCTCTCGGGATTCTTAATGGCCGCTTCCACGGCCTTCGCGAATTGTTCCGGCCCAGAGTCGCCCAGGATGTCGATCGGATTATGATGGCTCCAATGCGGACGCAGAAAACTGTTGAGTTGGTCGAGGGTCTGGCTCGGGAGCTCCGCAAGCTGGCCGCCTTCAGAAAGCAGAGCGTCCGTGGCCAGAACGCCGGGTCCGCCCGCGTTCGTAACAATCGTCAGGCGCGGTCCGCTGGGCCGGGGCTGCTTGCCTAAGGCTTCCGAGAGATAAAACAGATCGGCGATGCGATTCACGCGCAGCACGCCACAGCGGCGAAACGCCGCGTCCAAGACTTCATCGCTGCCGGTCATTGCTCCCGTATGCGATGCCGCGGCCCGCGCCGCTGCTTCGGTCCGGCCCGGCTTGATCACGATGATGGGTTTGCTAAGCGCCACCTCTCGCGCCGCCGATAGAAACGAGCGTGCATCCCCCACCGACTCCATGTAAATCACGATGCTGCGGGTTTGAGGATCGTCGCCCAGATACTGGATCAATTCTCCCCAGCCCACGTCAATCATGGAGCCGACTGAGACGAACGCACTGAACCCGACCATTTCGCGCAGACTCCAGTCGAGAATGGCGGTACATAAAGCGCCGCTCTGGCTGATGAATCCCACATTGCCGGGGTGCGCCATCGCGTTCGCAAAGGTGGCATTCAGACCGTTCGACGGACTCATGACACCCAGGCAATTCGGCCCGATGATCCGCATCCGCGGGCGGCGGCGGGCCTGATCGAGGATTTGCCGCTCCAGCGCGAGCCCTTCCGCGCTACCCACCTCGCGGAATCCCGCCGAGATGATCACTGCTCCGTCCACGCCCGCGTCGGCGCATTCCCCGATCACGCCAGGCACGGTCGAAGCCGGCGTGATTACCGCCGCAAGGTCAACTTTTTCGGCTACTTCGCCGATGTTGGCGTAACACTTCAGGCCCAGGACACTGCTGTGCTTCGGATTGACCGGGATAATCGACCCGCGGAAGGAGCGGATCAAGTTCGCCATCAACGCGCCGCCGACCGTGGCCGGAGTTTCCGTAGCACCGATCACCGCGATGCTGCGGGGCCTGAAAAAGACGTCTAGCTGTCCACGCTGCGCCATAGTCTATTTTCAGTCAGGAGTCAGGGCACTTCTGTGTTTTTTGGCCCAGTCACTGCGTCAGCGCGTGGGTGAAATGCCGCACTGGGGTCGGATTCTACTTCTTGGGCTGATAGCCCTCTAAAGAGTGATTGTGATCCTTATAATAATTTCCCGCGTCGTTAAGCTCCTTCTTGCCCTGCGCGACGTGGCAGAACGTGCAGCTCTTCTTCTCCGTCTTCGCGTACTCCACTTTGCCGTAGGAAGGCCTCATCCCCATCCATAGTCCACTGCCCAATATGATTGCGGGAGCCGCAGTTCGCCAGATTTTTCCTATCCTCAAGTCTTTTCAACGTCCTTCCCGGCCATGGAGGTGCAATTCGCGGTCCAACCTGTGCCAAACTATGTCTCGTGCCTGAACATCACCCGGCGGAGGTTTTGCGCGCGTTGCTCGATGCATCGCCGCTCGCGATCATCGCCCTCGATTCAGCCGGTCAAGTCCGTTTGTGGAGCCGGAGCGCTCAATCCCTTTTCGGATGGACCGAGGAGGAGGTTTTGGGTCGGCCTCTTCCCGTGGAAATCCACGTGCATGGGGCATCTCAGGTAGAGATCGACTCGCAAGTTCGCAAGAAGGATGGCACGGCCGTTGATGTCGAAGTTCAAATCGCTCCTTGGCGCGATACGCACGGAGTGGTGCGCGGGAAACTTATCCTTTTGGCCGATCTCGGTCCTCGCCATGCGATGGAACGGGAAATCCAAAAGGTGACGGAGTTGGAAAAAGAGGCTCGTACAGCGGTTCACGCCGAACGCCGATTCCGGGAACTGCTCGAAGCCGCTCCCGACGCGATCATCGAAGTCGACCGCGCCGGCCGCATCGTACTGCTGAACCGAGGCACGGAGTCGATGTTCGGTTATCACCGGGAGGAGTTGCTCGGTCAACCCGTGGAGTTTCTGGTTCCGGAAAATGTTCGGGCAATGCATGTGTATCACCGTGGCCAGTATTGGGACCATCCCGCCACCCGGCCGATGGGCAGCGGTCTCTCACTGCAAGGAAGGCGCAAAGACGGCTCGCGCTTCCCGGTGGAAATCAGCCTCAGCCCGGTAAAGTCAGAGGATGGCTTCCGCGTTACCGCCATCATCCGCGACATCAGCGAGCGGAAACAATCCGAACAACAACTCCGCGAGATACAGGAGAAGTACACCCGGGAGCTGTCGATCACCAATCAGGAACTGCAACTTCGGAACCGGGAAATCGAGCGCGCCGATCGCCTCAAGAGCGAATTCCTGGCCAGCATGAGCCATGAGCTTCGCACGCCGCTGCATACGATCATCGGCTTCTCCGAGCTGTTGGCGGAACAACTGGAGGGGCCTCTCAACGAGAAGCAGCGCCGCTTCATTAACCACATCCATCAGGATTCGATCCATCTGCTGGAACTGATCAACGATGTTCTCGACCTGAGCAAGATCGAAGCTGGGCGGCTGGAGCTCAGACCCGACGTGTTTGATGCCGCCACCGCGATTGAAGAGGTGTTGAGTTCAGTCCGGCCTCAGGCGCTTGCCAAGTCGCTGGTTGTCGAAACCGATATCTCAGTTCCGGAAGCGGTGTGTGCCGACCGTGTCCGCTTCAAGCAAATCTTGTACAACCTGTTGAGCAACGCCGTGAAGTTTACACCGGAGGGTGGACGGATTACTGTCGATGCGGGCATTAAAGATGGCCTGCTGGAGGTTTCCGTAATAGATACCGGTGTCGGCATCCCGAAGTCGGAACACGAGTCGGTATTCGACAAGTTCTATCAAGCTGGAGCGACTACTAAAGGCATCCGGGAGGGTACCGGGCTTGGCCTTGCGATTACCCGGCGATTGGTGGAGGAACATGGAGGGACGATCCAGCTCGAAAGTGAGCCCGGGAAGGGAAGTTGCTTTACGTTCACGATTCCGCTTGCCCGCCGGGAAGGAAAGAGCGCGTGACGACGATTCTGATAGCCGATGACAAGCCCACCGGGCGGGAACTCGTCCGGACCGTGCTCGAAAACTCCGGCTATACCGTGATCGAGGCGGGCGACGGCCTGGAAGCCCTGCGTTGCGCCCGAGAGGCACACCCGGACCTAATCATTCTCGACATTCACATGCCTGGCCGGGATGGTTTCCAGATCATCGAAGAATTGCGGCGGGATCCTGAGTTTGCCCCGACCCCGATCGTCGCGCTTACTGCGAGTGCGATGCAGGGCGACCGTGAGAGGGCCATGGCTCTGGGATTCACCGGATATTTGACCAAGCCTATCCGGCTCGCGGCCCTGCGCGAGGAAGTGGAGCGGCTTTTGGCGGGGCGGGCCGGGTAAGATAGAAAAATCTCATGACCACGGCCGCCAAGCCTGCAGTTTCCCTTCTGATCATCGATGACAATCCCGGGAGCCTCGAAATGCTCTCGAGCGCCCTGGCACAACCCGGCCTCGAAATTCTCACCGCCTCCGATCCTGAGGAGGGTCTGGATCTGGTCCATTCACGAGTCCCTCAGATCGTGCTCACTGACCTGGTTATGCCCAGGGTTGGCGGGCTCGAAGTGCTGGAACGGATCATGGAGTTCGACCCTTCGATCGATGTCATTCTGATGACCGCGCACTACTCCACGGAATCCGCCGTTGAGGCGATCAAAAAGGGCGCGTCGGACTATTTGAACAAACCAATCTCCATCACCGCTCTGCGCGAGCGCATCGGCAAGTTGGTGGAAGCCGCCCGCAAGCGGCACCGGGCTTTGCAGCTCGAAGACGAGATGCTCGCCAGCGCGGAATTTGAAGGGATCATCGGACGAAGCCCATTGATGTGGGAGACGTTTTCCCGCGTCCGCCGCGTGGCGCCGCACTACCGGGCGGTGCTGATCACTGGCGAGACCGGTACCGGCAAGGATTTGATCGCCCAGGCGCTGCATAAGCTGAGTCCCGTGTCTTCCGGGCGCTTTGTCGTGCTCAATTGCTCGGCCGTGGTCGAAACTCTTTTCGAGAGCGAATTGTTCGGCCATGTGCGGGGATCCTTCACTGGAGCCACCGGTGACAAACCGGGCCTGGTAGAGCACGCCCACGGGGGCACGCTGTTTCTGGACGAAGTGGGAGACATGCCGCTGGCTACGCAGGCTAAGCTGCTGCGCGTGCTCCAGAATCAGGAAGTGCAGCGGGTGGGCGCACTCACTACCCGGAAGGTGGACGTGCGGATAATCGCGGCGACGAATCGGGATCTCCGAATAGCGATCGCCGAAAAGCGATTTCGCGAGGATCTGTATTACCGGCTCTCGATGGTCGAAATTGCGGTTCCGCGCCTCACCGATCGCAAGGAAGACTTGCCGCTGCTGCAACGCCATTTTATCGCGCGGTTCGCCGCCCAATACGGGAAAGAGATTCGAGGCCTCACGCACCGCGCGCAGATCGTCCTGTCCATGCATCACTGGCCCGGAAATGTGCGTGAACTGGAAAACGTTATTGGGCACGCCTGCATGATGGCTATGGGAGACATGATCGACCTGCAGGATCTGCCTTCATACCTCCGGTCGCCTGGGAGGGCGGCCGAGACTGGCGCAACACTTCCGCCGCAGGAATCAGAAGTGGGAACACTGGAAGAACAGGAGCGGCTCTTGATCCTGCAAGCCCTTGAGGCGGCAGGCGGAAATCAATCTCAGGCTGCGCGCCTATTGCGCATTGGCCGGGACGCGCTGCGATACAAACTGAAAAAACACAATCTCAGCAGCGGTCGAGACTCGGACTAAGCGCACAGCGCGGGTCGCGTTCGCTCTTGAAAGAAACAATCGCGACCCGCTGCGTTGTGCGCGATTCAGGTATAAATCCGAACCCGACCGCTCCCGGAAAACCCGTCTTTGCCCCTGAAGTCACCCCACAATTCAAAGACGGGCCACCCCCAAACTAAAATCTCATACGCTCAATACAGGACACGGCGAGTGCCGGACGATTCCGTAAGCGTGAGTGCGCAACCGGCCTAGCGTCTCGTGTAGAATTCCCCGCCCGATCACGACCATATCCGCGCCATGTCTGCGCGCCTCTTCCCGCACGCCATCGGCCACGTTGCCCACGGCCACGCACAACGCTGCGTCCACTCCGGCAGACCCCTCCATCTTCGTGAGCTGTTGCCGCGCCTCTTGCCGAATGTCCTCTTCGAACTGCCGATCCATTTGCCTCGCTGGCCATCCTTCCATGCCCGGGATCACATGCACCAAACGCAACGTAGCGCCCTCCGCTTTGGCGAATTCCGCGGCCCATTGCATCAAAGGGAGGCTCTTGGGCGTCCCGTCCACCGCGCACAGAATGGTGTTGGTTTTCACGTGATCGCGAGCCGGTGATTCCTCGACGTGCGCCGCGGTCCAAACCGGACACTCCGCGTCATGCAAAACCTTGGCCGTAACGGATCCCAGGAGCAGATTTCGAAATGGTCCGTAGCCGTGAGTCGGCATCATGATCAGGTCGACTTTATTTTCATGCGCGAACTCAGTGATGACTTGCGCGGGATCACCCAACTCGGCGACTCTTTCTACTGGAATGTTGGCGAATTCTTTGATCAATGCGCTATCGAGCCTCGCCGTCAACTCGCCCAGAATTTCATCGGTATTCAACACGACCGGTCCGGCCGGCTCGCCCATATAACTGAACGGTTGGGCCACGCTAATGAGCGTGACTTTGGAGCCGAAACGCGTTGCCATGGCTTCCACAAACGGGACCGCGCCGCAGCACCGATCTGAAAAGTCCAGAGGAAATAGAATATGTCTAATTGCCAGCATGGCCAACTCCTCGTTCTGAAGCGCACCGCGCGACACCGTCACCCCAGGACTGCTACGGAATGCCGCGCTTCTGTGCGCTTCACCCCCCGGATTGCAATCAGACCACCATGACGTTTGTTGCTGAAAACGTGTGGCTTAGCGCCGCGCAGCCAGTTACGGTTTGCGCGATTTCACCCGCCGGATCAGCGTTAAAGAGCGCACTCAGACTGCAAGATTCCCAAGCCACTCCCGATAGATATTCCAGGGGACCTGAGACAGTGACCTGTTCTAGCTGCGGCGCTCCCATGCGCTTAAAGCATGAGGCTGATTACTTCACTTGCGACTATTGCAGGAGCGTCTATTTCCCTGAGGCGAATACGGATGGGGTTCGGGTCCTGGAGGAACCGTCTTCCGAGGCTTGTCCGGTATGTGCCATTCCTTTAGTACAGGCATCCATGAGCGGCCGCCGGTTCCTGTACTGCACTCGCTGCCATGGAGCCTTGGTCGCGATGGAGACTTTCGTGGGGCTCACCGAGGAGCTTCGCTCCCATCGCGACACCTGCGCTGAGGGCGCCCGGCAACCGGATTGGAAGGATCTGGACCGCAAAGCGAACTGTCCACGATGCGGCCACCGAATGGACACGCACCCCTATTACGGGCCAGGGAACGTCATTATCGACAGTTGCGAGTCGTGCTCCGTCATTTGGCTCGATTACGGTGAGCTGGAGCGCATCGTTCGGGCACCGGATCGGCACTACTCGCAAGAGGAATCGACCGCAGGCGTTGCCCGTTCATTGACGGCTAAGCGAAACACATCCGGCCGCGCGTAGTGCCCGGCGATATCCAGATCATATTTGCCCTCAATGATCTGGTTAAGATCGAGATCGGCCGTCAGGATCGTCTCGCCTTCAAAGTTAGGCCCTGCCAGGACTGCACCCAGCGGATTGACGATTAAGCTGCCGCCCCGGATCAGCACGGTGGACGGGTCGTCGCCCTGAATCGCAGGGTAGTCCGCCGGACAATCGCTGCGGCGCAGGTATTGGACCGCCGAAAGAACAAAGCACCGGCCCTCGAACGCAATATGCCGCATGGACGGCGCCCAGGTCTCGCGATCATCCACGGTCGGCGCACAGTACAGCTCGATGCCCTTGGCATACATCGCCATGCGTAACATGGGCATGTAATTTTCCCAGCAGATCACCGCGCCGAGTTTGCCGACGCCGGTGTCGAAGACGGGTAGCGTCGAGCCGTCTCCCATGCCCCAAACCAGGCGCTCCATCGCGGTGGGCATGAGCTTGCGATGTTTCCCCAACAGATGTCCCGCTGGGTCGAAGAAAAGGACGGTGCAGTACAGCGTGCCGCCCTCGCGCTCGATTACCCCGATGACCAGATAGACCGAGGATTCCTTCGCGACTTCAGAAAGGGCGTCCACCCCGGGCCCGGGAACTTCGATGGAGCTTTCGAAATAACGCCGGAACATGTGCCGGCCTTCTGGGGTGCGTCCGCCGACGCGCGCGCCAAAGTCGAGACCCTTGGGGTATCCCGAAACAAACGCTTCTGGAAACACGACGAGCCTGGCCCCTTGAGCGGCGGCGCGTCCCGTCCAATCGCGAACGCGTTCCAGCGTGGCGTCGAGGTCAAAGACGACCGGCGCCGCCTGAACAACAGCTGCTCGAAAGGGCGACGCGCGAAAAGGAGGTGTGCGCTGGTAGGGCAAGAAGTGATTATCGCAACAAAAAAAGCAGCGGCCGGTCCAACCCAGAGGATTGGTTGTGCACCGGCCGCTGTGCCCGAGGGGGCAACCAAACTATCTGCCGAACTACCTTTGCGGCAGATAGCCACTAGACTGCGAGGAACAAAGTATTGCCTTCGCGATTTACGAGCAACAATACAGGGGTCTCTTTCCCACCGTTACCTACAGCCTGGCGGAAATCGCTTACGTTTTTCACCGGATGATGATTCACTTCCTGAATCACATCGCCCGGTTGCAGACCGGCTTCTGCGGCGCGGCTGGAAGGACTGACTTCTTCCACCACCACACCCTTGGTCTGCGGCGACAGCTTGAACTGCTCAGCCTGATCTGGCGTCAGGTTCTCCACGGTCACTCCGTCCAGCACGCTGTTCTTCTGATCGCTGCTCACGGAAGCCCGCTCTTCGCTCGAAGGAAAATCCCCGAGCCGCACCGACAATTGCTGAGTCTGGCCGTTGCGCAGCACTTTCAGCCTCACATTCTCGTTCGGCGACATCCCGCCGATCGTCAGCCTCAGTTCGTTCGCGTCGGCAACCGGCTTGCCGTTGACTTCCGTGATGATGTCACCCTTCTGGATGCCGCCCTGCGCCGCCGGGCTGCCTGCGGTGACGTCTCCGACCAATGCTCCGCCAACTTGGCTGGTATTAAAGGCCTTGGCCATTGCCGGTGTCACATTCTGCGGATAGATGCCGAGATAGCCGCGTTCGACTTTCCCGTGGGCCAGAATCTGGTCCATGTCGTGCCGGGCCATATTGATCGGGACAGCGAAACCAATTCCCTGGTTCCCGCCCGAGTTGCCTGACAGGATTGCCGTGTTGATGCCGATCAGATGCCCTTCATCGTCGACCAGCGCGCCGCCCGAGTTGCCGGGATTGATGGGCGCATCGGTCTGAATGAAGTCCTCGACATCTTCAATGCCGAGCCCGCTACGGCCGGTCGCGCTCACAATGCCGCCCGTGACGGTCTGGCCGACGCCGAACGGATCGCCGATGGCCAGGACAATGTCTCCAACCTCAACTTTGCTCGAATCCGCCAGCGTCAGGTAGGGGAAGTTGGACCCTTCGAGTTTCAAAACCGCGATGTCCGTTCGGGCATCGGTGCCAATGACTTTGGCCTTCATCTCACGCTTATCGTGCAGCGTGACGGTAACCTCCGTAGCATGGTCCACTACGTGGTTATTGGTCAGAACGTAGCCTTCCGGACTGACGATCACGCCCGAACCCAGGGCTTTTTCGACGCGCTCCTTCGGAACTGCAAATCTCTGTTGGAAGTCGTCGCCGAAGAACTGGCGGAAGAACGGATCCATGCCTTGCGGCACTTGCTGACCTCGCATGCTGGTCTCGGGTTTGACCACTCTGGAGGACGAAATATTAACTACCGCCGGAATTACTCGCTTTACTACGGCCGAGTATCCCCGCCCTGCGGCAGTCTCGGATCGTGTAGCGGTCTTAACCGTCGCCGGCGGATTCTCGTGTTCGAGAACCGCGGCGCGCAATCCCAGAAAACCGGTTACCGCGAGCGCGGTTCCTAAAGAAACAGTTGCCAGCCAATGCCGGCCCCTAAAAAATGTGTCTTTCATATTCTCTTGCCACCTCGTTGTTGTCTGCTCTCTCATTCGAAAAGACGGACCAGCTCAGAATTGGTATCATCGCCGGACCCAATTTCAGGGTAGGCTTTGCGGCTCACAAGTCCCATACGGTCTGCTGGGTAGTTTGGGCGGGGTCGAGAGAGTAGGCTAGTGACGGCGGAAAAGTGTCCATTACACTGGGAATTAGAGTGAGATCCGCTCCCGGATTGCGTCTCGCGCTGGTGTTGGGCTTCGGCGGAATGCTCCTGATCTTCCTGATCGCGGCCGTCGACGCCGTACGCCTTTTGCGCGAGATGCGCGTGGAAAACAAGGTGTTGCGCGACGCCTCACTCGAGCGATCCCGGCGTCTGTCCTCCATCCGGTCCTACGTCCTGCTTTCCGAGAATTACATCGGTGACTATCTGTTCGACGAAGACGAGCAGCGTACCGCCGAACATCTGCAGCAGTTGCAGGACGCCTGGTCGCGCATGCTGGCGGATTTAGCGACCTACCGGACCGTTACGATCGAGGAAGCGGTCCTGGTGAACGCCCTACAAGAGCTGCTCATCAAGCACTGGAGCGATGTCAGCCGGGCAATGACGTGGCCTCCGGGCGAGCGGCGCCGTAGCGCGGCGTCTTTTTACGGCGAAGAGATCCTGCCGGTGCGAACCGCCGTGCTCGAAATCACCACCCAAGTAGAAGCCGTGGATGCAAGACAGCTCGCGGCCGCCGAAGCCGCGATTCAAGGCGAGTTCGAGACCATGGGCCGCCAGTTGAGCGTGGTCTTGGAAGTGGCGCTCGGAGCCGCTTTGCTGCTTGCCGCGGGTTGCATCTTTTATATTCTGCGGATCGAAGCGCAGAATAAACGCCGGTACGAACAGATCGTGGAGGGTCGCGGCGCGCTCGAACAATTGTCCGCCCGCCTGGTGGACGCGCAAGAAGAGGAACGCCGGTCGATTTCCCGGGAGCTGCATGACGAAGTCGGCCAAACGCTCAGCGCAGTGCTGGTTGACGCCGCTAACCTCGCCAACCGCATCCCGCCAAGCGATACAGTCGCCCACCAGTATCTGGAGAGCATTCGCACGCACGCGGATTCCAGCGTAAACGCGATCCGCAATATCGCCCTGCTGCTTCGTCCCTCCATGCTGGACGATCTGGGGCTCATCCCCGCGCTCGAATGGCAGGCGCGGGAGGTGTCCCGCCGGAATGGCTTGAAGGTCAAGGTAACCGATGAGAACGTGCCGGACACGCTACCGGATGACCTTCGGACCTGCATCTATCGCGTGGTCCAGCAAGCCTTGCACAACGTGGCGACGCATTCCGGAGCACACAGTGCCTCCGTAAACGTGCGGCGAGAAGACGGCTCGCTGATCCTGACAGTGGAGGACGATGGATCGGGCTTCGATCCATCGCGAACCAAAGGCGTGGGACTTCTGGGGATGGAGGAGCGGGTCCAGCAATTGGGTGGTCGCTTGACCATCTCGTCGGAACCCGGGAAGGGTACCCGGCTAGGCGTCAGGCTTCCTCTGCCAGCTAGATGATCCGTGCCAGTCAAACTGATATCAGGAAGTGGGCAAGGATTCGCTTTAGCCACCGGGGCTACTGGATAATCCCTTTTCGAACTGCATACAGGATAAGCTCGGGCACTCCGTGTAAATTGAGTTTCTCAAGAATGTTTCCGCGGTGCGTTTCCACCGTGTGAGGACTTAGTCCGAGCACGGTCGCTACTTCCTTATTCGTCCTGCCTTCGGCGAGAAGTTGTAGAATTTCGCGCTCCCTCGGCGTCAGAAGATCGTAGCTGTCCTCAACTTGCTTTTCGCGCACCTGGCGGACGTAATCTTCGAGCAGCATCTTGCTGATCACCGGACTGAAGAACGATTTTCCTTCCGCCACCGATCGCACCGCGCGAATGAGATCCGCCTCGGCCGAGTTTTTCAGAATATAGGCGCGCGCGCCGGCCTTGAGCGCGCGCAGCACGTATCCCTCGTCGGAATGCATGCTGAGGATCAGAACCTGAGCTTCGGGATTTTCGGCGACGATCTGGCGCGTGGCTTCGATGCCATTGAGTTGGGGCATACCGATGTCGAGGATCGCGACGTCCGGATGATTCTTCGAGACAAGTTGCACTGCCTCTCGTCCGTCGTTGGCTTCGGCGACGACTTTAAAATCCGGCTGCTGCTCGAGCAGTAGCCGCAAGCCGGATCGAATGATGGTGTGGTCGTCTGCCAGGATGATGCGGATGGCCATGCCGGACTCGCCCTCGCTCAGGATACTGCAACCCACCACCTGCACTTTAACTGTGGCAGACTGTAGTTTCGGGAGTAGCCCTATCATGGTTGGTCGAACGGTCCTTCAGTATCAATTCCTCGAGAAGTTAGGGGCGGGTGGAATGGGCGATATTTACAAAGCCCAGGACACACGGTTGAACCGGTTCGTGGCCGTCAAAGTCCTGTCTGGCCCAAACTCAGGGGACCCGGAGCGCCGCCGCCGCTTTATTCAGGAGGCGCAGGCTGCCTCGGCGTTGAACCACCCCAACATCATTACCATTCACGACATCGTCCCCGATGGCGACACGCAGTTCATGGTCATGGAGTACGTGTCCGGCAAGACCCTGGTGGATCTTATCCCTAAAGGCGGGCTCAGAACTCCCCAGGCGCTTAAATACGCCGTGCAGATGACCGATGCTCTGAGCGTGGCCCATGGTGCCGGAATCATTCATCGCGATTTGAAACCCGCCAACGTGATGGTGACCGATTCCGGTCTGGTCAAAATTCTCGACTTCGGACTGGCGAAGCTCACGGATCGCGGCGGGCTGACGAACCAGCCCAGCGACAATACCCGGACCATGGCCGACGCGCCCCTGACCGTGGAAGGATCGATACTCGGCACCGTCAGTTACATGTCGCCCGAGCAGGCGCAGGGCAAGAGGGTCGATGCCCGTTCCGACGTCTTCTCATTCGGCGTGGTTCTGTATGAGATGCTGACGGGCGTCCGCGCGTTCGCCGGGGAGAATGCTCTCTCTACGCTTTCGGCGATTCTTCGGGATGAGGCCAAGCCCTTCAACGAGGTTGCCCCGGATGTTCCGCCGAAAATCGAGGCGGTTGTTCAACGCTGCCTCCGGAAGAATCCGGACGACCGCTGGCAGTCGATGCAAGATGTGAGGATGGCCCTGGGCGCTCTCAAGCACGAATCCGAATCGGGCCAGCTCTACAAACCTCAGATTCCCCCAGCCGCGACGGTCGCCAAGGCTGGTCCTTCGAAAGCCATAATGGCGATCGCCATCGGCCTCGTGGTCTTGATTGGGGGCGGGATCGGAACCCGGGAGCTGATGAAACGCCGCCATCAGCGGGAGGAAGCCATGGCCCAAGCGGCGGCTGCTGCTGCGGCTCAGGACGCGACTCCTGCTGCGGCGCCCGAGCCTGAACCTGCCCCGCCCACGCCGCCACCGGCTCCCACGGACGTAGCCCTGACCAATGACAACATCATCGAGATGGTGGACGCCAAAGTGGCGACCTCAGTAATTCTGAGCCAGATTCGTTCCTCGAAAACCGATTTCAATCTATCCGCACCGGAAGTGATCCGTTTGACCAAAGCGGGAGTTCCCGCGAGTCTCATCGAGGTCATGCGCAACCCCAAGGCCCCGCCTCCGGTAAGGACCGCGGCTACGAAAGCGCCTGCTCCCGCGCCGCCTCCACCGGTTGCAACCCCGGTTGTAACTCCGGCGGCCGCGCCTGTGGCTGTGGTTCCCGTCACGCCAACACCGGCGCCCGCTCCCGCGCCGCCGCCGGTCGCGCCTGCCAAAGTACCCACGGAGAAGGTGGTGGTGGTCACGGTGACAGATGGCTTGCCGATTCCAATGGTGCTCACGGCTGACATCCCGGCCGACGCCGAGGAGGGTCTACCGCTCCGCTTCACCACGGCGACTGATTTTCGAGCCAGCGACGTGGTCGTGATCCCGAGAGGGTCCGTTGTGACCGGGGCGATCGTGGAGAGCGCCGGGAAGAAGAAGTTTCTCGGCATTGGCGGGGCCAAGATGACCTTCCAGGTGACCCAGGTGGATGCGGTCAACGGCCAGAAGCTGAAGCTTCGCGCTGCGCCGGTACGCCGCGCCGACGGTCCGACCGTACGCCCCGTGGATACCGGCAATCAAAAGCACTCGAAAGAAGTGGCGGCCGCGGCCGGAACGCAATACATCGCTTATATCGAAGGCGAGCAGAACATCTCCGTTCACAAATAGTCCTTCGCGAACGCTGCATCAAGCTTGGGATCGGCGCGCCGCTTTACGATTTCCGAAACGGCGGAACGAACCTGCTCGCGAAAACGGCTCGAGGCGAGAGCCGTGATCGAAATCAGCGCGTGCTCCAGGCATCCTTCATCGACCACCGAGATGAGAAACGCGGCGGCTTCCTGCTCTGTTGAAGCGCCGACAGACAGTAGAATCGCCCGCTTCACTATAGGGTCGGGTTGCCGTTCCCAGTAAGCTTTGAGGATCTTCATGGCCTCCGGTTCGCGGCACGGCCCCAATGCCGCGATTGCCTCAAGCCGCAGGTCGACGTCTGGCTGATCCAGAAACCCAGCTACCAGCGCAAGAGAATCTTTTGGAGAGATTTCCAACAGAGACGTGAAGCACTGCCCAATCACTTCGGGCTCTCTATCGCCGGCGAGAGTTTTCAGCCGCAGCAGGAGCGCGCTGTCCCATCCAGGAAGTTGAGCGATGGCCCGGGCTGCGTCCACGCGGACCGGAGTTTCCGGGTCGACCAGAAGATCGACCAGGTGCCGGAGGATCTCCGCGCGATCGATCGAACACGCGGCCAGCGCCAGCGCGCAGGTAGCCCGTAACGTGGCCGCGGCGTCGGCGCGTCCTCCCCAGACCGGTTCGAGCTGAATGTGTTTGCAGCCCCGAATAAACACGGAAGGGTCGTCATGTTCGAGCGCTTTCAACGTCCGGGCGATCGCGTTCTTGGCCCAGCATTGTGGGTCGGATTTGGCGGGATT
The DNA here is from genome assembly GCA_050015435.1 of Bryobacteraceae bacterium. Lineage (GTDB taxonomy): Bacteria > Acidobacteriota > Terriglobia > Bryobacterales > Bryobacteraceae > Palsa-187. The sequence goes on along the minus strand of JBEKBK010000026.1, from coordinate 12,316 downwards.
TACCATGAATCGGTCGAAGGCGGTTTCGAGGTCGGGGATCAAATCCCGAAGCCCGAGTTCCCCCGCGAGTGCGGCCGCTTTGGAAGCAAGGAAGTTGTTCCGGTCCCGCAAAGCCTTGCGAAGTTGATCGGCGGTAGCCGCCGAGGAGGGAGAAGAGCGAAGCACCTCGAGTTCTTGTATCTTTTTGTCGAAAGCCTGCTTGCCCACAGCGCGTCCAGTGCGATTGTACCGGGTTTGAGATCATGGAAGCATGAGACGAGTTCTTGTTTCCACGCTCGTTCGGTTCTTCCTGGCATCCTCGCTTGCCAGCGCCGCTGACATTCCCTCCGGAACCCACGTCCTGCTCCGCATGATGAACTCGGTCAACACGCGTACGGCGACGGAAGGCACCCAGGTCTATCTTCAGACGGCGAATCCCATTGCCGCGGATGGGCAGATCCTGGTGCCGGTCGGCAGCTACGTGCAGGGCGTCGTTTCCCACGCCAAGCGCAGCGGCCGTGTGACGGGACGCGCCGAGATCTCGATTCGACTCGAAACGCTCACCCTGCCGGGCGGGAAAGCGCTGAAGTTTTCGCCCAAGTTGAGTTCGGTCGACTCCGCTGAATCGGATCAGAAAGTTCAGACCGAGGAGAACACGGTGAAGCAAGGATCCGATGTCGGCCGCGACGCGAAGCGCATTGCGATCATCGCCGGCACCGGCGCGGGAATTGGAGGGTTGACGGATCGATCTTGGGAGGGCGCAGGCATTGGAGCGGGCGCCGGCAGTGTGGTGGGATTCGCCGCAACCCTTTTCACGCGAGGGCGCGAAGTGGAACTCCGGCAGGGATCCACGCTCGATGTGGTCTTCGACCGTCCCGTGGCCGTCGAGTAACATGCGAGTGCTGGTCGTCGAGGACGAGAAGAAACTGGCGGGGCTTCTTAAACAAGGGCTGGAGGAAGAAGGCTGCCTGGTGACCGCGGCGCATACCGGCACGGACGGCCTCGAATTCGCGCAAGCGACTCGCTTCGACGCGATTGTACTGGACGTTATGCTGCCCGGAATCGACGGATTCGAGGTGGCGCGCCGGCTACGCAAGGCGAACAACCGTACCCCCATTCTGGTCCTCACCGCGCGCGACAGCGTGCCGGATATTGTCAAGGGCCTGGATCTGGGTGCCGACGATTACCTGACGAAGCCGTTTTCCTTCGTGGAATTCGTGGCTCGTCTGCGGGCTGTTTCCCGCCGTGGACCGGTTCCGCAGACGACGCAGCTTCAGTGTGCGGATCTGAAGCTCGATCTATCCACCTGTCAAGTGTTCCGCGCCGGCAAGCCGATTCCACTCACCAAGAAGGAGTATCTGCTTCTGGAACTGCTGCTGCGTAACGCCGACCGGGTGGTGCGCCGCGAGCTGATCCTTGAAACGATCTGGGGCACTCAGGAATCCGTCGAGAACAACACCGTTGACGCGTTTATTAAACTCCTGCGCCATAAGGTGGACCAGGATCACCCCGTGAAACTGATTCACACCGTGCGTGGATTCGGCTACCGCCTGCGCGAAGGCGACGACTAGTCGTTATTGCAGCGCGTAAGTAAGCCCCAAGGTGAACTGAAACGAATTCTTCTTGAAACCGGGCGGCGGATCGTTTAAAAAATTGTCGATCGCATTGATGCTCGCGCTGAAGCGATTGAACACCGGCACAGCGAGTCCCGCACCTACGTTCCATGAATACGCGTTGGTGTTATTCCATGCCGGAGTGGCGGAAAGCTTCTCGTTGAGAATCATACCGTGCACCAGCTTCCGCATATAGAGCTCCGCGAAAGTGGAACCGATTAGGCTCTGATTTGGGCCGGCTTCGAACTGTTGATTGATGTAGATTGTGCTGGCCTTCAGATCGAGAGTTTGATTCGCGCTCTTGAGCACCGTCCAGCCGATCCCTCCTCCGTAGGTTTGTTGCAGATCCAGGCCCTGAGAGAAGTTGTGATCGAAGGCGGCTTGCCCGAAGGCGAAGACGCGGGGCGAGAAATATTTGTCTTGTTCGGCGTCGCCGTGGTAGATGGAGGTCTTGATGGTCGCAGTCGCTGGCTGCGAAATGGTGCCATAGGAGGCGGTAAAATTCACGGTCGTACGATTGCTGGGATTCAGCCACTGCTCGGTGGGAACGGCGCGAATCAGGCTGATGGCGCCTGTGAACGTGCGGCTATCCTGCGTGGCCTGGACCAGGCTTGCCCCGGCCGTAACGGTTCCAGTCCATGCCTTAAAGAACCCCGGGCTTTGCATCACGGCCTTATTAAACGCGTCCTGGTTGACCACGTAAGCCGCATCGCCGACCGGAACTGATTGAGGCGGAGTGGCGGCCACCTCGATCTTCTGGTCGGCCACTGCCACAGGACCTTGCGGAACGCCGGACTCGTCCTTATGACGAATCTTCACTCCCTTGCGAATCACCGCAAACTTAGTGGACGAACGGAGCTCCTTAATCTTGCTCCAGTCGACGTGGACATCGCCAAGCATGTCGCTCTTGAATGTGATCGTCCCACCGGTAGAACCCACAAAATGTCCGACCAGCTTATCGCCGTTCGTAAAGATGAGGACATCGGGCTCGGGCTTGGCGGCAGCCGTCTGTGCGGATAGCCGGAGCGTCAGCGTCAAACAGCTCAGAACAAAGGGCAACAAAACTCGGAATGAAGACATAATTTTTAGTCTAAAAGACTTACGCGGGCCATTGCCAATCCCGAATCTCCGGCATGTCCTCGCCGTGTTCGGCAATGTAAAGCTTATGCTCGATCAGCCGGTTGCGCAGGTTCTGCTTCGCGTGGGCAGAAACATCATGTAATCGCGGGACCCGGTGGATCACGTCTCCCGCCAGGTGGAAACGATCCAGATCGTTGAGCACGGTCATGTCGAAGGGCGTTGTGGTGGTGCCTTCTTCTTTGTACCCGCGGACATGCATGTTGTCGTGATTCGTCCGCCGGTACGTCAAGCGATGGATCAGCCACGGATATCCGTGAAACGCAAACACGATTGGCTTATCAGTCGTGAAGATCGCATCGAAATCGGCGTCGGAAATTCCATGCGGATGTTCGCTGGCGGGTTGCAGGGTCATCAGGTCAACCACGTTGACCACCCTAATTTTCAGATCGGGAAAGTTCTGGCGCAGCCAATCGACTGCGGCCAAAGTTTCAAGCGTCGGGATGTCGCCGCAACAGGCCATCACCACATCGGGGTCGCCACCCCGATCTGAACTGGCCCAGTCCCAGATTCCGATTCCAGCTTCGCAATGCTTGATTGCCGCGTCCATATTGAGGTATTGGAGCGCCGGCTGCTTCCCAGCGATGATCAGGTTGATGCGATTCCAGGTTCGCAAGCAGTGATCCGCGACCCACAGCAGGCAGTTGGCGTCGGGCGGGAGATACACGCGCACGACATCTGCCTTCTTGTTCACCACGTGATCGATGAAGCCCGGGTCCTGATGGCTGAATCCGTTATGATCTTGTCGCCAGACATGCGATGTCAGCAGATAATTCAGCGAAGCGATCGGTCGTCGCCACGGAAGCCCGCGAGAAACCTTCAACCACTTGGCGTGCTGATTGAACATCGAATCAATGATGTGAATGAACCCTTCATAGCACGAGAAGAACCCATGCCGGCCCGTGAGCAGATAGCCCTCGAGCCAACCTTCGCATAGATGTTCGCTGAGAACTTCGAGGACGCGCCCGTCCGGAGCCACGTGGTCATCGTAAGGAAAAATCGCGGCGGTGGACATCCGGTTGGTGACCTCAAAAACCGCTCCCAAGCGGTTGGATGCGGTTTCGTCCGGACCAAAAAGCCGAAAGTTGGAGGCCTCCTGGTTTAACGTGAACACGTCGCGCAGCAATTTTCCTAGCTCGCGAGTAGCTTCGCCGATGACACTTCCCGGCTGGGCCACTTCCACGGCATAATTCCGGAAATCGGGCATGTGAAGATCCTGCCGCAGCAGACCCCCGTTCGCATGCGGATTGGACCCCATTCGACGCGTCCCCTTGGGAGCCAGCGCCGCCAGTTCGGGAATCAGTTTTCCGGTGTCATCGAAGAGCTCGTCGGGATGGTAGCTCTTCATCCACTCCTCGAGGAGTTTTATGTGTTCCGGCTTTTCCTTGAGCTGCTCGAGCGGAACCTGGTGCGCGCGAAAAGTCCCCTCGATCTGCACGCCGTCGACGACTTTCGGCCCGGTCCAGCCTTTCGGTGAAACCAGAACGATCATGGGCCAAGGCGACCGTTTCGAACAGCCGTCTTCACGGGCGTCCTTCTGAATCGTGCGGATGTCCCCAAGGACAGTCTCCATGGTCGCCGCCATCGCTTGGTGCATCGGCCCGGGCTCGTGTCCCTCGACAAAGTAGGGATGGTAGCCATAACCTCGCAGCAGTTCGATGAGTTCGGGCCGTTCGATCCTCGCCAAAACAGTGGGACCCGCGATCTTATAGCCATTCAAATGCAGGATGGGGATCACGGCGCCGTCGCGCGCTGGATTCAGGAATTTATTCGAGTGCCAGCTCGCTGCCAGCGCGCCCGTCTCGGCTTCGCCATCTCCGATGACGCAGCACACCACCAGCTCCGGATTGTCGAACGCCGCGCCATACGCGTGAAGCAGCGAATAACCGAGCTCACCGCCCTCGTGAATCGAGCCGGGTGTTTCGGGGGCCGCGTGGCTCGGAATGCCGCCCGGAAACGAAAACTGCTTGAACAAGCGCTTCATGCCCTCCGCGTCCTGTCCGACGTTTGGAAACAATTCGCTGTAGCTCCCCTCGAGCCACGTATTCGCAACCATCCCCGGTCCGCCGTGCCCTGGCCCGCAGATGTAAATCATGTCCAGATCGAATTTGTTGATCAGGCGATTGCAGTGGGCATAGATAAAGTTCAGGCCGGGCGTAGTGCCCCAATGCCCAAGCAAGCGCGGCTTAATGTGCTCCAGCCGCAGCGGTTCGGTGAGCAGGGGATTGTCATACAGATAAATTTGGCCGACGGACAGGTAGTTCGCCGCGCGCCAATAGGCGTTGATCTTGCGAAGCTCGTCTTCGGAAAGGACCTCGGAAAGCACGGGTGCGGTAGCCGGCATACGACTTTCATTAGAGCACTAGAGCCGCCCAGCGGTTTCGAAATACGAAATTCACAATTCGTCCACGTAATCTAGAGAAGGAGACCCGCAAAAAAAGGACTTAGTCCTCTATGACACCGGAAGAACAGAACGCAAAAGTCGCATATTTTTCGATGGAGATTGCCCTTGATCCTGCTATCCCGACCTACAGCGGCGGACTTGGCATGCTCGCGGGGGACATGCTTCGATCGGCGGCCGACCTCCAATTGCCCATAGTCGCCGTGACGCTGGTCCATAGGAAGGGTTACTTCCGGCAGCGTCTGGATGCAGCCGGAAATCAGACTGCCGACCCGGATCCGTGGGACCCGGCCACCAAGCTCCGTCTCGTGAACGCTTCAGCTTCCGTGGTTGTGGAGGGGCGGCAAGTGCGCGTGCAGGCGTGGTGCTACGAAGTTGTTGGGATATCAGGTTATAAGGTCCCGGTCTATCTGCTCGATTCCGATGTCCCGGCGAATGCCGATTGGGACCGCACTCTGACCGACACCCTTTACGGAGGCGACGTACGTTACCGGATCTGTCAGGAAGCCCTGCTCGGGATCGGCGGAATCGGTATTTTGCGGAGCCTCGGATTGCAAGAGGTCGCGGTCTATCACATGAACGAAGGGCATTCGTCATTTCTCACGCTGGCGTTGCTTGAAGAGCAGCTCAGCGCACGACAGGCGACCGAGATCACGGAGGCCGACGTGCAAGCTGTGCGGCGTCAGTGTGTTTTCACGACTCATACCCCGGTTCCCGCAGGTCACGATCAATTTACGTGGGATCTGGTGCGGGCGGTACTCGGGGAATCGTGCGCGCAGCAGCTGGATCGAACCGCGTGCTGCCGGGAGGGTCTTCTCAACATGACCTATCTGGCGCTGCGGTTCTCGCATTACGTGAACGGTGTCGCCATGCGCCATGAAGAGGTTTCCCAGAGCATGTTTCCGAACTACCCGATTCACGCCATTACGAATGGAGTCCACGCCAGAACCTGGGCCTCCGCTTCGTTCCGTGAACTCTACGACCGTCACATTCCTGAGTGGCGCCGCGATTGCGACTACCTCCGCTACGCCGTCGGCATCCCCCTTCGCGAGATTAAAGACGCGCACGCCCGGGCCAAATCGGCTCTGCTCGCGGAGGTGCAGCAACGAACCGGAGCGGCCTTGGATCCAGCCGTGCTGACCATCGGCTTCGCGCGCCGGGCTGCGGCGTACAAGCGGGCGGATCTGCTTTTTTCCGACGTCGAACGTCTCGCGGGAATCGCCAAAAGCGCCGGCGCGTTTCAGGTAATTTACGGAGGCAAGGCTCATCCGCATGACGAGGCAGGCAAGGCGGCCATTCAGCGCGTGTTTGAAGAGGCCTCACGGCTGAAGGATCGCGTTCGAGTAGTCTACGTCGAAAATTATGATTGGACGTGGGGAGCGCTGATCACCGCGGGCGTGGATGTGTGGTTGAACACACCGCAGCGTCCCCAGGAGGCATCCGGCACCAGCGGCATGAAGGCCGCGGTGAACGGTGTTCCGAGTCTGAGTATCCTGGACGGGTGGTGGGTCGAGGGCTGTTTCGAAGGCACGACCGGATGGGCCATCGGGCACGACGGCGAGATTCGAACCGAGGAAGCGCGCGCCGAGGTCGAGTCCCTGTACGTTAAGCTGGAACATCAAATTATCCCCATGTTCTACCAGCGCCCCGACGCGTTCGCTGAGGTGATGCGATCCGCCATCGCTATCAACGGCAGCTTCTTTAATACCCAGCGCATGGTGCAGCAGTATGAAGCCAACGCCTACTTTCCGGAGGCGCTGACGCGAACGGCGGGCGAGTGACCCCTATGGCGAAACGATTCAAGGATCTGAGCGAACGCGAAGTTCTGGCGCTGGCGATTTCTCTCGAAGAAGAGGACGCGCGCGTTTACGCGGATTTTGCGGACGGACTTCGAGAGCAGTATCCCGCCACGGCGAAAGTCTTTCAGGAAATGGAGGTGGAGGAATCGCAACACCGCGCCAGCCTGATCGCGACCTACCGTCAGCGCTTCGGCGATCACATTCCGCTGATCCGCCGCCATGACGTTTCGGGCTTCGTGCAACGCCGGCCGATGTGGCTGGTTCGGCCGCTGGGCCTTGAAGCCGTTCGGCGCCAGGTGGAGGTGATGGAACTCGAAAGCCGCCGGTTTTACGAGCGCGCGCTCGAGAAAACCTCGGACGCGTCCGTACGAAAGCTCATAGGCGACTTGGCGGAAGCAGAGCGGCGTCACTATGCGTCGGCTGAAACTCTCGAGGCGCAACACCTGCCTGCGGAAGTCCGCGAGGCCGAAGCCGACGCCCAGCGCCGCGAGTTCGCCCTTCAGGTGATCCAGCCGGGACTGGCCGGTCTGATGGATGGGTCCGTTTCCACGCTGGCTCCGGTTTTCGCCGCGGCATTCGCTACCAAGGATAGTTGGGACGCGTTTCTAGTCGGAATGGCAGCCTCCATTGGCGCCGGGATCTCGATGGGATTTGCAGAGGCATTATCGGACGATGGATCGCTGACGGGCCGCGGACGGCCATGGATCCGTGGCGCGATCTGCGGCGTAATGACGGCGGCCGGCGGCGTTGGCCACACGCTTCCCTTTCTGATTCAAGACTTCCGCATTGCCACCACCGTGGCGTTCGTCATCGTCGCCGCCGAACTCGCGGTGATCAGCTACATTCGCCACCGCTATATGGACACGCCTTTCCTAGCCTCGGCGATGCAAGTGGTGGTGGGAGGCGTTCTGGTGTTCGCGACGGGCATCTTGATCGGCAGCGCTTGAACGCGATTCCTTACCGAAAGAACTGAGACATCGTGTCGAACTCGGCTTTGAATTCAGCGAGCGCCCGTTCCAGCCGCTCAGGCTCAAGTCCCAGAGATTCGATCAAGCTCGCGTCGGACTCGCGCGGGTTGGCCACGGGCAGAATCGATACGCCAATCGAGTTGACATATTGGTTGGCCGCGTCAAGAATACGGCTCAAGCGAATCTCGCCCGGTTTCGCCTTGGAATCATCCCCATCAGGGTCGTGGTGAAACCGCACCGCAGTCTGAATCGGATCGGGAAGACTCCAGTAACCGAGTGCTTCGCCGGAAAGCTCCGGGTGCGTAAATCCCAGGACTTCTCGCTCGCAATCCACCGGCGCAAGCTCCCCTTTTTCAGACAGGCGTTGGATGCGATCGTGCTGATCGTTGAGGCCGAGCGCGATCAGGAGACGTCCCACATCGTGCAGCAGACCTGCGACAAATGCGCCCTCGGGATATGTCACCGGCAGCCTCTGCGCCAGCATATCGCTCAAGGTTGCCGTAGCCGCCGAATGCAAATTGAAACGCGCCATGGACCAGGAAGAAGGCATGCGCGTGGAGTTCCACATGCGACTGATCGACATGCCTAGAATCGCGTTGCGCAGCTTATCCATCCCTAAAATCGACATGGAGTGACGCACCGAATTGATCGTTCCACGCCGCCCATAGAGAGCCGAGTTCACCAAGTGCAGAAGATTGCCGGCGAGGACCGCATCTTTTTCAATCAGGTCGCTCAAGGCAGCGAATGAAACGTCATTTCCCGCCAGCGAAGCCAGTACCCGAGTTAAAATCGGCGAGAATGGCGGAAGCTCGCCGAGCGCCCCGAGCGCTTTTTTCCTCAAAACCTCCTGGGCTTCAGAGGCGGTTAGTACTGTGCTGAATGGAGCCATATAAGAACTTATCGAACTTATCGCGAAGAAACGTCCATCAGAATTGTCGGTAAATACGCTAGTACTATCGGATCTTCACTACGGGAATGTTAGGACATCGTTAGACTACACTGGGCCGGCAAGGCTCCGAATTGGTTGAAATGCGCAGCAACCTCAGACGCCGCGGCACTTCTTAGTAGTTCGCTCGGGTGTTTGCTTTAGACCAGCTTACGACGCAGGAAATCCAGTGCACTCTGGGTCGCGAGCGCCCGTACGCGGGCGCGATCCCCAGGCCAATACACCCGGCGCGCTTCGGAATCACCGCAGGGTCCCGCGAAACCGAGAAACACGGTTCCGGGCGCGGCTCCAGTGGAACTCTCGGGTCCGGCTTCACCGGTCACGGAAAGAGCGTAGGTCGAACCGGTATGCGATCGAGCGCCTTCCGCCATCCGGCGCGCAACCTCTTCACTGACCGAGGTGTAACGCGCGATCAACTCCGGATCGACACCCAGTAACTCGATCTTCATTCGGTCACTGTAGACTAGGAATCCGCCGACGAAATAGTCCGAGCTTCCCGCGACGGTGGTGATCCGCTCGCCGAGCATCCCGCCGGTACAGCTCTCGGCAACGCTGAGCGTCGCGCCGCGGGTCCGCAACATTGTACCGACCACGCTTTCCAGTGTCTCGCCGGTGCGCGAATAGATGCGGTCTCCCAGAAGTTCTTCGATCGGCTGGCCGACCTCCGCGAGCAGTTGTTCGGCTTCCTCGGCCGTGGCGCAGCGAGCGCGCAGATGTACTTGAATGTCGCCGGCGCCGGCCAGAATAGTGGTCACCGGGTTCGAATACTTCGAATACACCGGAGAGATCAAATGATCGAGATCGGATTCGCCCATTCCCGCGACCCGGTAGAATCGGGCGCGGATCACCTGCGAAGGCAGGCGGCGTTGCAGCCGGGGGACACATTCATTCGCGAATAAAGGCTTTAGCTCACCCGGCGGGCCCGGCAGAAGCATGACCACCCGTCCGTTCTCTTCAATCCACTGCCCGGGCGCCGTTCCCCGAGGATTCGGGAGCACCTCCGCACCCTCCACCAGATACGCCTGGCGCAGGTTGTTCTCGGCCATTTTCCGGTTGAAACGGCGGAAACGCTCGGCGATAAACTCGCGGACCTCCTCGCTGAACACCAGCGTGCGGCCCAGAGCTGCGGCTACCGCGTCACGAGTCACATCGTCTTCGGTGGGTCCGAGCCCGCCTGTGAGTACGACAATCTCTGCGTGTGTCAGCGCATCTCTGACGCCCTCCGCCAGCAGCGTGCGGTCGTCTCCGACGATCATCTTCCGCCGTACCTCGACGCCTATGGCATTGAGTTGTTCGGTGATATATAGCGAATTTGTATCGAGGCGGTCGTGGGTGAGCAACTCGGACCCGACCGCGATGATCTCGGCTTCGTGCATCGTGCGAGCGTCAGGCCGGCGTACTACGGGATCCGGCGTCCCTCGATCCCTACATCCACCCGATAGAGCGAGTTGTTGGTCGCCAGAATCAATGACTTAGAAGGTGAGAAGGCCAGCCCGACGATGGCCGGACCCGAGAGGAACAGCTCCGCCTCAGTTTCCGGCGTGATTCGAACCACACCCCGCCGCCCGCCCAGAGATGCGGCGACGTACAGATTCCCGGCGGCATCGAACGCCATGCCCTGCGGGCGGCCGAGTCCGCGATAGAAGAGCTCGACGTGACCATCATGCGAGATGCGATGGACCGCATCAAAGCTGGACGTGGTCGGACCGGTCACGTACAGGTAGCCATCGGGTCCGAAAGCCAGGTGGTACGCCGCAATGGACGGCTCGAGCGTGGCAAAAACATAGATCTGCCGCTGCCGGCTGATCTTGAATACCGTTCCGCTGCGATCTCCGACGTACAGATTGCCTTCCGGGTCGAACGCGATGCCAGTGGCGACGCCCATCCCTTCCACGTAGACGCTGAAACTACCCGACGGCGAAACCTGATAGACGATACCGTCATGGCGGCTGGAAGCGTAGAGCGCTCCCTCCCGGTCGAACGCGAGGCCGGTGGCGTTCATCAGGTCCGTCACCAGAGGCTTCGACCGGAAGTTCGTATCGATTTTGTAGATCGAAACCGGAGTCTTCTGACCGGGGGAGCCGCTGAAGGTTGAGTAGATGTTGCCGTATTGGTCGATCACCGGGTTCGATACCGGATGCAGACCATCCGCCACCTGAATGCCGATCCCGCACGTCCACGGGACGCTGGCATGATCGTTGCCCACGGTCATGGCGCCTTCAGGCGCGCCTTCAGGCACGCGCACAATGACAAATGAGTCCGATCCGATGACGATGGGCCCGCTGACTTCGCCGAATCGCACCGAGGGGCGCGCGGAAACCGCGAGTCCTTTACCGCGGATCTGAAATTCACCTCCCGGAATCGCCGCCGCGGGCGATACGGTGAGGATCTGCGGGCGTGGTTCTGAATTTTTACGAAAGGCCATAGGCGCCGGAGTGGCTATTTCCAATATACGCGCACCGGGGTGCCGCTGCGGGTCGGGGTGCCGTATTTGCTAAGCGTTGGCAGAAACAATAAGCCAGACACCTCGGTGCTTTTTTCGGCAGGCAAAATATAGGGATTCGGAATCCACCACGCGAAACCCTGCGTCCTTCGGTCCAGGATCGTAGACCTGGAAAACGAGGCGACCATTCCGTTCATGACTGCAAAAAGCCACAACGCAGTGCCCCGTAATTTCTTGGCCCGATCCGCCGAACAATGAGTAATAGTCGAAGCCCACGATCGGAAGTTGGCCCGAACCTGTGAGCGTCGTCAGCCGTTCGCCAAACTCCCAGTCCTGGAACTGGGAAACGTCTTCGAAGCGGCATTCCTGGTCACTTGTTTGCTTGAGAACCGCGTTGATCTCTGCGGGCGTTGGCGTGATCCCCCCACTGAGTAGGGTCGGCCTCAAATCGAATATTCTTCACGCCGGCTTCGGTCAGATCAGAGCATTCGCGATCTGTGGGTAACGCGATTCCTAGGTGGTTGGCGATTATGACTTGATCGATGTCCACGCCGGCAATCTCATGTACGACGACCTGACAACAGGCCGCAAAACACAGATACGGCTTGGAAATTATCCGGCTGCGCCGTGGTGGTGGCCCCCCGGCATCTGCGCACACAGATACGAATCGTATACGATTTGCGACCACGTCTCAAGCCGGTCGTAGTCTTCCCGCAAACGGTCGATTGCCACCCATTCGCCGTCCATCTTACTCGTTTCGCGCACGCTTACGAGGGTATTAGTTGTTCCAACAGAGTGCCTTTGGAATCGGCTGGCACATGCTGACCGGGGACTGATCACCGAGGGCGTCAACCAGCTCTCTTGGTTCATCGCCATCCTGTCGACAGTACCGGGAAACATCTACAACAATCCATAGCGCAGAGTGGTTATTCACAGGGACGTGAGATTTGCGGCTCTGTATGACGTTGATTCTGAGCGTCCACAATCTTGTTGAAAAGTGCTCAGGGCGGACCTGTGAAAGATGTTGAAA
>JBEKBK010000025.1:0-31468 GCA_050015435.1 Bryobacteraceae bacterium | reverse complement strand
TATAGGTTATGCGATCGGGATCATTCCTATCCATCCGGACAGTCCGTTCAGGATATTTTCCGCTGCAATGTACGTCTCGGACTACATCCCGGTTTGGGGCTGGCCCCTGCACCACACCTGGTCGTTGTCGGTCGAGGAACAATTCTATCTGTTATGGCCCGTCGTGCTATTGCTGTGCGGACTACGAAAGGCCGCAATCTTCCCGGCGATTCTTATAGGAATCGCGCTGATTTCCAGGGTGGTTTCCTTTGACGAATACAGGTTTGACAGCGTGGCGGACTCCCTTGCGGTGGGTTGCCTCGTATCGATTTACCGTACACGGCTGGAGAGCGCACTGCTCCGTGTCTGGTCGCGTTCGATTCCGCTAGCCGCTCTGCTTCTCCTTCCCGTCGTATTACTGCCCGCCGCGAATTCATACTCGCGGTATCCGCTGTTTTCCTTTCTCGTAGGCATCCCGCTGATGAACGCCTCCATCGGAATCGCGATGCTGGCCGCGATCATGCAGCCGCCGGCGTGGCTGAACCTTGCACCCATTGCCGGGCTTGGCCGGCTGAGCTATTCCCTGTACCTGTGGCAACAACCGTGGGTGGCCGATCTTCGTCCCGGTTGGATGTGGTTACCGGGGGCTCTGCTCTGCGCCTGGCTTTCGTACCGGTTCGTTGAACGGCCCGTGCTCCAGTGGAGAGATCGCGCTCAGTCGCGTTTCTTTGAACCGGCTCTCGCTATACCAGCCGGGAAGGTTGTTCGGGCTAAATCAGTCCGCAGACGATAGTGGCCAAACCGGCGGCCGAGTGCGCCAAGGAAACTCCCCACAGATTCGGCGCCCGGCGATAGATGAAATACCAGCCTGCGCCCGCCGCAAACGTCAGCGCGAGCGTCGTCAGATCGCGATAGACCAAGTGAACCAGAGTGTACGGAATCACCAGCAGGGCAAACTCGAGAACCGGCGATGAACATCCAGCGCTGCGCAGTTCCGCCCACGGATAAGAGCGGAACAGAAATTCCTGCGCTGGACAAGAGATCAGAACGTAAAAGAGTCCGAAAGCAACGCCCGGAGAATTAAGCGAATGGTGAGCGGAGCTCAACAGCAGCATGGCCGCGACGCCGACCGCCGCTAACACCAGGAAGAAGGCGTTGAGCCGAAGGGACGCGCGAAGATTGTCCAGGCGAAGGCCGTGCAGAGCGGAGGTGTGGCCTGCCCGCCAAGAAACGATTCCAGCCGCCGCGGCCATGAGAAGCAGCACGTGATACCTGTAAGCGAACGGGATCACTCCGCTGCAGATGAGCGCAGTCGGGAGCACATAAATCAGAAGGACAATGACGCTCAGGCGTGTGAATCGAAAACGCATGCTGACATTCGATTGTAACAATTCATCTGGTTAGATATAACGGAGAGACCAATGGTTTCCTACGATCAGATCTTTGAGAACAACCGCCGCTGGGCCGAAGCGAAGCGCCGTCAGGACCCCGACTACTTTCCCAAGCTGGCGCGGGAACAGCGCCCGGAATACCTGTACATAGGTTGTTCGGATAGCCGCGTGCCCTCCAATGAAATCATGGGCGTTGAGCCCGGCAGCGTCTTCGTCCACCGCAATATTGGCAACGTGGTGGCGAACACGGACCTGAATGTGGCCGCCGTGATCGATTTTGCAGTCGTGCATCTCAAGGTGAAACACATCATCGTGTGCGGCCACTACAACTGCGGAGGCGTCAAAGCGGCGATGCAGGCCCGTGATCTCGGCATCCTGAATCCGTGGCTGCGCAACATCCGCGATGTTTACCGGCTGCACCGGGACGAACTGGCGGCGATCCAGGAGGAGGAGCGCCGTTACGAGCGGCTCATCGAACTCAGCGTCGTCGAGCAATGCATCAACGTTATTAAGACCGCGGCGGTTCAGCACTCCTATCTAACGCACGGCTATCCGCTGGTGCATGGTTGGGTCTTCGACATACGCACGGGCTTGATCAAGGATCTGCGAATCAACTTCGAGGAAACATTAAAGGCCATCCAGGAAATCTACAATCTCACCAGCGCTCCCTGGTCGGGATCCTGGGCTTAGGTGGGAGGCTTGCATGGTTGATGAACGAACTTTGTCCCGAGTGCACTATGAAATCGTCCGGGGTCTGGTCGAGCGATGCGCCTGCCCAACCAACGCGGAGCTGGCTCAGCAACCGGGTGTGTCGACATCCCAGATTGAAGAAGTGCTTCGCGGACTTTCCGGCATTCACGGAGTCGTCTTGCATCCGCACGTATGCGAGCCGTGGATTATCCATCCCTTTTCTATCACTCCAACGATCCACTGGGTTGAAGCGCGGCGGAGAGGCTGGTGGGCTCCGTGTATGTGGTGTGCGCTCGGGGTGGCCGCTATCGTGGGGGGCGAAGTGAGAATCCACACCCGAATCGGCGCTGAGGCTGAGGTGCTGACTATCCCGGTGATCGACGGAGAGCTAACCGGCGCAGACGGGTTTTGCGTCCACTTTGCGATTCCTCCCGCCAGAGCCTGGGACAATGTCCACCAACACTGAGCGATGGTGCTTCCCTTCCGCTCACCGGAAGAGATCCGCGCGTGGTGCGTGCGGCATCGGCTCCCGTTCGGAGAAGCGGTTCCACTCCCGCAAGTCGCGCGCCTCGCTCGACTCTGGTACGGCTCGCATGGTGATCCCGACTGGCACAAATGGACTGTCGCAGAGGCGCAGGACATCTTTCACGAAGCGGGTCTGCGCTCGGATTTCTGGGATCTTGGAGCGAAAAGCGGGAAGTTCTGATCTCCACGAAAAGCCGGACGAGGGCGTCCGCCCCAGATGCCCTACAGTGTCTGGCTCGGGCCGAAGATCTGGAAGTTCTCCGGCGTGAAAACAATCACGCGAACTTGTCCGCGTGGGCCAATGGGTCCAATGGACTTACCGTTCCATCGCACCTCCAGACCGCCTGCGTTCCCTACGCGCATCTTGGCGACTTCCGGCGTCGTAAGCGTCTTGGTCTGGCTCGGCTGTAAAACGCCAGAGAAAATTTGCTTGCCGTCGCTGGTAATGGAAAGCCACGTTTCCTCGGTTGCCGATAAATTCAACACAAGATGGTTAACGCCGTCGGAACCGGTAGTGGTGGTGACGGACACTGTGGGTGCCGCGTCGGTACTGTTCGAAGGCGTGGGCGAAGGTGCGGCCGTCGTCACTGCCGTAGCGGCTGGCGCTTCGACCTGCCGGGGAATACGGATCGCGACCGGCTGCGGCGCCTTGTTCCACCACGCGTAGAATCCGGAGCACCCTAGCAACACCGCGACTAACACGGCCAAGGACAATCCGATGCGGCGGTCAGAAAAACGGCGGCGGTTGGCGTCTTCCACAATCGGATCGAGGGCGCCAAGCGTGGGCCGATCGACGACCATCAAGCCCGCAAAGGAATCGGTGCTCGAGTCCTCTCTCGCGCGCGCGGCATAGCGTGGATCGCCGCCGGGCAACGGTAGAGGTTCCGCATTGGCGGTCAGTTCCTCGATTCCGGGCATGATCCGCTCCTCGTCCACTCCCAGAAGCGCTGCGTACTGCTTCACAAAGCTCTTATAGAAGAAGCATCCGGGCAGACTTTTCAAATCATCTTCTTCAATAGCGCGCAGGTATCGTTTCGTGATGCAGAGTTCCTCCGCGATCTCTGACATTTCACGACCTTGGGCTTCGCGCTCCGTTCGAAGAACCTTACCAACGGAGGTCATATGGTCTTAACACACCTTTGTTACATTTTATGGGCTTGCAAAGGCTTAGCCGTACTATAATACACCACTTAGGTGATCCCTGCCGTCAACCCCACCGTAAGGGTGGTCGTGGTCAACTGGAACCGGCGTGAGCTTTTGCGGGCTTGCCTGCGTTCCCTCGCCTCCCAAACCCACCCTAACTTTGAGGTAGTGGTTGTGGATAACGGGTCTCAGGACGGTTCGGCCGACATGGTGCGCGATCTGACGCACTCCTACCCGGTGTCTCTCAGTTTGATTACAAACTCCGTCAACCGGGGCTTTTGTGCGGCAAACAACCAGGGTTTCGCAGAATCGCGGTCGGAGTTGATCGCCCTACTGAACAATGACGCTGAGGCGGAGCCGGGATGGCTGGTGGCGCTGGAAGCGGTGATCCGAACGAGTGAAGACGTCGGCATGGCTGCATCGAAGATATTGGTTTGGGAAGACCCGCAGCGCATTGACAAAGCAGGTCATTTGATCTACCCGGATGGTCAGAATCGGGGCCGCGGTTCCGGCCAACTCGATGTAGGGCAGTTCGACCGGGTGGAGGAGACCCTCTGGCCGGACGGATGCGCGGCCATGTACCGCCGTGCGATGCTAGATGAGGTCGGCGGTTTTGATGAGGAATTTTTTGCGTACGCCGACGACGCCGAGTTGGGGTTGCGCGCGCGAATCGCGGGGTGGACGTGCCTGTATGCTCCCGGCGCGGTCGTGCGGCATCACCGGGGAGCAACGCTCGGCCTGGGCTCGAGCCGCAGGCTCACGCTGATTGAGCGCAATCGCGTGTTGTTGGTGGTGAAGCTGTTTCCGTGGAATCTGCTGTGGCTAAACGGCGCGTACAATCTGACAAGACTAGCGGGGGGACTGTGGGCCGCGCTCCGAAATCGCGGCGAACTGCGCCATTATTCGGGGACGCGGGGCAAAATCACGGCAGCAATGGCACTGCTGCGCGGAACCATCTCAGCCCTCCCATTGATTCCGTCGATGTTGCGGAAGCGCTGGTCTTACCGGCCGAAGCGCCGCCTGAGCCCGCGCCAGATCCGAAGCCTGCTGCTGCGGCACCGGATCTCGTTGAGCGAGATCTCGGAACAAGCAGTGTAACCCCGGAACCGGAAACCGACGCGTGTCCCGCTTGCGGCTCGACCGAAACGCGTACCCTGTTCACCGCGACGGACCGGTTATACCGCACTACTCACAAGATATTTCAGATTGTCGAGTGCCGGAAGTGCCGTTTGATCCGGCTGCATCCTCAACCCTCGCCCCTAGAACTGCACGATTACTATCCGCCGGATTATTGGTTCCTTCCCGAGGACAGCGCACCGGACCGGATCGAGCAGTTCTACCGGCGCTTCGTACTGGGTGATCATTTGCGGTTCGTTGAGCGGGCCCTGCGTGAATCGGAAGAGCAGGGCGTCATCCTGGACGTCGGCTGCGGCGGCGGGCTGTTTCTACAAATGCTGGCGGAGCGCGGCGCCAAACGCGTGGTCGGCCTCGACTTCTCACTCGATGCAGCCAGCGGAGCATGGCGGCGTGCGGGCGTCCCTGCCGTTTGCGCGACTCTTTCCCGCGCGCCGATCGCACCGGGGAGTTGTGCCGCCGTCACCATGTTCCATGTTCTCGAACACCTGTACGAACCGGCCAGCTATCTGGATGCCGCGCATCAGCTCCTGCGTCCGGACGGGCGGTTGATCTTGCAGGTTCCCAACGCCGCGTGCTGGCAGTTTCTCCTCCTGGGCGAACGGTGGAATGGCATTGATGTACCGCGGCACCTGGTGGACTTCCGACTCTGCGACATTGATCTTTTACTTAATCATTGCGGCTTCGAAGTGTTGCGCCATAAGCATTTCTCCCTGCGCGATAATCCAGCCGGACTCGCGACCAGCCTTGCTCCTTCGCTAGACCCCATGGCGCGGCGCCTGCGGCACGTTGAGGAAACTCCGCGCCAGCGCCTGTGGAAGGACCTGCTGTATCTCGGGCTGGTCTGCGCGTCGTTGCCGTTTACGATGCTCGAAGCAGCTTGCCGGGCCGGGTCCACCATCATGGTGGAAGCGCGCAAGAAATCGTGATTTACGACCGGTTGCGGGAGCTGATGCCGGCGCCGGTGCGCCGCTACGTGCAGCATTTCGAGGCCGAAACGGAGAACGCGGTAGGCGAATTCGCGGCGTCGCTTGCGCCTCAAGCACGCATGCTCGATGCAGGAGCCGGCGAAGGGAACTACAAAAACCACTTCGCCCGCCAACGCTACTGCGGATTCGACCTGGCGATCGGCGATGCGGATTGGAATTATTCGCGGCTGGATGTGGTGGGCGATCTGCTGAATCTTCCGTTTCGCGACGCCACTTTCGACGCTTGTCTGAGCGTCGTGACGCTTGAACACGTGCGCGAGCCGGCGCGTGCGGTGAAGGAACTGGCTCGAGCGCTCGCTCCGGGCGGCAGACTGCTATTGATCGCTCCACTCGAGTGGGAAGAGCACCAGCAACCGCACGATTACTATCGCTACACTCGGTATGGGCTCGAGTATTTGCTGAGTCAGGCCGGTATGGCGGAGATTTCCATTACACCTGTAGGCGGATTCTTCCGCTTATTGGCGCGGCGGCTGCTGAACGGCTTACAGTTCTTTCCGGGTCCACTGATGTTGGTGGCGGCCGTGTTTCTGGTGCCTCCTGCGCTGGTGTTACCGTGGTTCGAGCCGCTGGATCAGCGGCGTAATTTTACACTAGGGTACATATGCTCCGCGCGAAGACCTTCTTAGTTCTGACATTTGCCGTGGCCGTCGCGGCAGTTGCGAACGCAGCGAATTTTTCCGGCGCCTCGGCTTTGCAATTCACGAAACGCGCCGTCGATTTCGGACCGCGCCCGTCGGGCTCGGCGGCGAATCTGAAGTTGCAAGCTTACATATTGAACGAACTCAAGCTCGATGGGTGCACCGTGAGTGAGGACGCGTTCGTGGCTCAAACTCCGAAGGGCGCAGTGCCGATGAAAAATATCATCGCGAAATTCCCCGGCAAGAGTGGGCACGCCATTGTCATCACCGGTCACTTCGATACGAAGAACTATCCCGGTAGGAACTTCGTTGGGGCCAATGACGGCGGATCGTCCACCGGGTTCCTGCTCGAGATGGGGCGCGTTCTCGCCAAGGAACCTCGCGCGGACGACGTGTACCTGGTCTTCTTTGACGGCGAGGAAGCGGTCCGCGAAGAGTGGGAAGGCGAAGACAATCTCTATGGCAGCCGCCATCTGGCCGAACGGTGGCGTAAGGACGGAACCATCACGCGCATCAAGGCGCTGATCAACGTTGACATGATCGGCGACAAGAACCTGGACATGAAGCGGGATCCGAACTCGTCGCCGGCCTTGAATAAACTCGTGTGGAGCACCGCGGCCGAGCTCGGTTACCAGGCATACTTCCTGAACGCCAACTTGCCGATGGAGGACGATCATCAGCCGTTTCTGAAGCTCCGGGTTCCGGCCATCGACCTGATCGATTTTAATTACGGTCTGGACAACCGCTTCTGGCACGAGGATACGGACACCATGGACAAGTTGAGCGCGCAGAGCCTGGAGATTGTCGGCACCGTGGTCGTGGAAGTAATCCACCGGCTCGAGAGGCAATGATCGCCGCGCGCACGGAGAAGATCCTCGCGTGCGCATTGGCGCTGGTCCGGCTCGTGTTTTGCGCCTACCGCGCAGTTCACCAATCGATCACGGTCGACGAGGCTTACACCTATATCAGGTTCGTCAGTGGTTCCTGGGCCAATCTCGTCGGGCAGTATGACGCCAACAATCACGTTCTCCATTCGATTCTGGTCAAACTCTCAACCCAGGTCTTCGGCTTGTCGGAGCTGAGCGTCCGGCTTCCGAGCCTGCTCTCCGGCTTCTTTTTGATACTCGGCGTATTTTGGGTGCTGCTGCGGATCACGTCGCCCATCATACGCTGGGTCACGATCGTGGCATTGAGTCTGCACCCCCTACTGCTGGACTTCAGCATCGCGGCCCGCGGGTATGGCATGGGACTCGCCTTCCTCATCTGGGCGATCTACTGTTGCATGCGCCGGCGATACCTGCTCGGCGGGACGCTGCTCGGCTTGGGGATCTCGGCCAATCTGACCATCGCTTTCCCGGCTCTGGCTCTGATGCTCGCCGTAATGATTCTGGAGGACGATTCTGTCACTGACCGGCTGAAGATTGTCGCCGCGATCTTAGCGCCGGCCGAGACTCTGTTCGTATTGATTTGCTTCGCTTCGCTGCGCACGGCCGGCCTGGAGCATTTCTATGTCGGATCGACCACCATACGTGACTGGCTCTCGGATCTGGTCCATGGGTCGATCAAAGTCGCGCACCGGAATGGCCTCTTTGGGACCGAGAGTGGCGCCCGCGTGATCCTTTGGATTCTGTTGCCTCTTATAGGGGCCTTTATACTGATCGCCGCAGGCGTGGACTTTCGACATAAGTGGGACGACCGGCTGCGTTTCGTTCCTTTGCTGACACTGGTGGTTTCGCTTTTTGGATTGATCGCGGCTCACCTATTATTCGGCTTGAACTACCCCGTGGAGCGGACCGGGCTTTACTTTGTTCCGCTCTTCGGTATTGCCTGGGCCATCGCCGCCGATCGGGTCATGAGCAGGCCATTGGCCGGCATGCAGGCCGTCATTGCGGGTCTGCTGATCCTTCAGTTCGCGACTCAGCTACAGACCCAGTACTTCGCGCCTTGGAAATTTGACATGGACACCAAGCAGGTCGCGCTGATGTTGCAGAAAGCGTCTCAAGGGAAAGAGGATCAGAGCATTGCCGTGAGTTCTGATTGGCGCCATCAGCCCGCGATGGAGTTTTACCGTCAGGATTTGCATCTCGCGGCGCTGAAACCCATCGAGCGGCAGGACCAGGCCGCGCTTTCCGGATTCGACTTCTACGTTTTGCAGGATCCTGATCGCGCAAACCTGGAAACCAATCATCTGCGTGTGCGGTTTTCAGATCCTCAGACAGGAATCGTTCTGGCCGATCACTGGGGACGGGAATAACGCTCGTGACGCCTATCTGACCAATACAATCGCATCCACTTCAAGTAATTCTTTGGTCATCTCGCCGGTAAGGTCCACCACAAGGTGGGATTTCTTATCGGCTGTTTGCACGATGCCGGTTGCTTTTGTGTTTCCAGCTGAATCCAGCAAGAAGCTTAAGCCGTTCTGCTGCACGACCGCGAACGATTTCGTGTGCGCATTCGGACGGCAATAGCGGATCTCGAGATTCCGGTCCCGGTCTACGTCGGTCAGCGTGTCTCTCGCGTTTACATTGCGCTCTTCGGCGGCGTAGCACTTTGAATCGACTAGGACTCCTGACCAGGTTCCCGCAAGAGCGGGAAGGGAAACAGAGAGGAAAACAGCGATCCCGACCGGCAGGTTCACCATGACTATTGGACGCTCACTGAGCCAGTCCCGTTTCTTGGCGCCCCGCGGACGCCAGCAGTGAAACAGTAACCCGCAGCCGGTGTCCAACGGTTAGATGGAAATTCGCTCCGAATGAGGAGGTAACGTGGATATTCACGGGCGTACATCGAGCACTATTCAATCAGGAAATGGAGAGGAGCGCACACTCCCGGGTCTGCTGGACACTATTGAGTCGGGCATACGGAAGATGGTTCGATCGGAAATCGAGCTGGCCAAGACGGAGGTTACCGAGGCCGCTCATCGCGCGCGCTCCGCTGTGCTGTGGCTGGTCGCCGGCGGGGTCCTGGCTGTTTTCGCGATGGATTTTCTATATCTCACCGCCATGCTCGCGCTTGAACTGGTTGTGGCGAGTTGGTTGTCCGCGTTGATTGTCGGGGTCATGTTGGTCGCTGCGGCCTGGGCTGGAATTAGTGCTGGCCGGGACCGTCTTAAGGCCATTCGGCCGCCTCGCGAGACGATGCAGGCTATCAGAGAAGATTTTCGATCGTTGAAGGAGCAGGGGAGTTCATAAATTCAGGATGCGACCCGAAGGGCACGCTGGACGTCGCTCGGCAGCGCCAGCTTGCGGAACAAGCGGGCCGGATAGAGGTAGTCCTCGCCGGCTTCGTCGATCACCCGGATGAGATCGTTTGCTTCCGCAACCGGGTCAGCAATAAACGGATATAGCTTTCGGACCTCGAGTGAAGCTGCGAACCCACCATTCCGAAGGCACACCGCAAATCCCTTTGTCTTGGCTGCCATAACTTAGTCTACGAAACACTTAATCTCCGCTTTCGCCAACGCCCTTTGGAGGCAGTTCACGTATCGATGAGCCTCGTGCGAACGTCTCGACTTCAATAACGGGACCGTCGTCCGCAGGGGGAGGGATTGGAGTTATGTCCACGATATGTTCGAAGTACGGCTTGTAAATGATGATCTTCTCGAAAGTCTCGGACTCGATAGTGATACCGTCAACCCGAATTTCCTGTTCCTGCGCAGAGTCGATGAAATCCACGACGATCAGGAGCCAATAAGCATCGCACGCGGCGTACGATCGCGCTTTGGCTTGCTTTTCCTTGACGATTTCTACCAATCGTGAAATGGACATGGGACCGAAATCGTGACCTTGGCACACCGTCCATTTTTCGGGCGACTGGAAAGGCTTGTAGATACCCTCGCGCAATGCGCGGGCCTCTCGGCCGCTCCAGTATTCCGCGAACTCGCGACAGCCCTTTTCCGGGTCCGGCCGACCATCCGGGTACTTAGGGTCAGGTTCAGCGCTATATTGCAATTCACGCGCGTTCAGATGCACGAACTCGAGCTGCGGGATGTCCTGAAAGATACTTCTACTGATTGGGCCGTTATCCGCGCCCTCAACGCGTCGTGCGAGGGCGGCCAGTTGCTTTGCCAGCCGGTTGGCGTTCTGAATCGGGTTCCTCTTGTCGAAGCCAAACGCGAGCCTTATATTTTTGCCAGCGCTGCATTGGTAGACACGCTGAGCCTTGGCGACCGCAGCTTCCCGGAACCTGCGCTGAACTTGTTCGCTGTTTGGCAAAGTTCCTTCGGTCACATAAAAGTTCCTGATCTCGATGCCGATCCTTTTTGCGCCGTTCAGGATAACGCCTGGTTTGTCGCCATGCGTGACTGTTCCAGAGGGCAACGGATAAACCTTTCGAAACATCTCGAAATACCGACGTTCGATTGTTTGCTGCTTTTCGCGGGCATCCGCCCGGCGATCCGATGAGTTCATACAATGCTCCTCTTGCGTCTCCCGACGCTAGCTTTCGGGACGAGTCAACGGTCCAACCTCAGAATAGCCAAAAAACATAACTGCTCATTCATGTTGTGGGGCAGGTTGTCCATCGCACCGGCTCGGACCCTGCGTTGTCCTGGGTTCATCCTTCCTTTCTACGGCCACTTCTGCGCGCCGTGCAGGACCCGGTCGATTTCAATCGAATTCTCACGAATCCGATAGATAATCAGGAGTGGCAGCCCCGAGACCATCAGCTCGCGGGTGTTTCGCACGCGGCCAGTCCGGCCACGGTTAGGAAGCGTACGTAGGGATTCCGCGCTCTCGTAAATTGCGAGCGCAGTGCGGCGGGCTGGGTCGGGCCGAATTGGTCCAAGGTGTAATCGCAGATTTGCGTAAGATCGTCGGTGGCAGTCTGCGTCCAACGGACCAGCATCAACCAGGGTAACGGCTATCGATCATCTTGCGCACGTCGCCGTGCCCAACGAATTCGCCCCAGTCGGCGGCCTCTAATCCTTTTTCAACTTCCCGGAGAAACCATTCGTCACAGTCCACGAGCCTCTCCACGGCTTCCTGTACCAATGCTTCGGCTGGACGGCCTTGCTCGGCGGCGATGCGCGATAGTTTGGCCTCAAGATCGGGGCTCAAATGCACGTCCATAACAGTCAGTCTAGGGGAGCACCGGCGAAGCTGTCAAAGCGGCGGTGCGCATTATGGCGGGTCCGTGGGGATGGCGTCCCCGTGAGCCGCCAAGCTTTCCAGGTACAACGCGATGGCTTCTGTGACGTTCCGTTTCGTCTCTTCCAAAGTCTCGCCCTGAGTGTGGCAGCCGGGCAGAGCAGGCACCAACGCGACCTAACCACCTTCAGGCGCTTGCTTATAAAGAATCTTGTACTTCATCACCGCAGATCCTTGCCCGTCATCTCTTTCGGCTGCCCGACGCCCATCATCCCGAGCACGGTTGGGGCGATGTCCTGCAACGAACCGCCCGACCGCAACGGACGCCGTTCTTCGTCGACCACGATAAACGGAACCGGATTCGTCGTGTGATACGTGTGCGGACCCTTCGTCACCGGGTCGATCATCATCTCGGCGTTTCCGTGATCGGCGGTGATGATCCAGCGGCCACCCTTGCGGCGCAAGGCATCGAAAATTCTGCCGAGCCCCACGTCTACCGTTTCAACCGCTCGAACAGTTGGCTCGAACTTGCCCGAGTGACCCACCATGTCGGCATTGGCGTAGTTCATCACGATCACATCGAAGTCGCGCTTTTCAATCGCGTTGGTCACCACCTCGGTGATCCCTTCCGCATTCATCTCCGGCTTGAGATCATAGGTCGCAACCTTGGGCGAAGGCACAAGTTCCCGTTCCTCGCCAGGGAACGGCTTCTCGGTACCGCCGTTGAAGAAATAGGTCACATGCGCATACTTCTCGGTCTCGGCAACCCGCAGATTCTTCCAGTTCAGCTCCGCCATGACGTTCGCCAGGATGTTGTTGGGGTGTTCCCGAGTAATGACGAATGGAACCGAAAATGATTTATCGTACTGCGTCATGGTGATGAAGTGAAGCTTTAAAGGAGCCTGCGTAAGTGTCTGTGTCATCTCGCGTCCACGGTCGGCACGATAGTTGAAAAAGATACAGGCGTCCTCGGTACGAATCCGTCCTACAGGCTCCTGGCGCGAATCGACGATAGTCGCCGGCTCGATAAACTCATCGGTGACGCCGCGTTCGTAGGAGCGCTTGGCTGCGGCCACCGGATCGGTGCTCTTCTCACCCGCGCCTTCTACCATGGCTATCTTCGCCCGCTCGATCCGGTCCCACCGCTTATCCCGATCCATGGCATAGTACCGTCCGGATATTGTGGCAATCCGGCCGATGCCGATGCGGCGGATCTCGCGCTGCAAGGCTTCGAGAAACCCGGCGCCGCTTTCGGGCGGGGTGTCGCGCCCATCCATGAAGCAATGGACGCAGACGTCGGCGACTCCTTCGCGCTTGGCCATTTCGAGCAGCGCATACAGGTGCGTGTTCATCGAATGCACTCCGCCGTCGCTCAGCAGGCCCATCAGATGCAAACGGTGGGTGCGGGCGTGATGCATCGAGCTCAGCAGGACTGGATTCGAGAAGAACTCGCCCGATTGAATCATGAGATCAATCCGCGTCACGTCCATGTAGATAACGCGGCCCGCGCCGATGTTCAAATGGCCGACTTCACTGTTGCCCATCTGGCCTTCAGGCAGTCCCACGAACGGACCCGAGGTATGAACCAACGTGTTCGGATATTCCTTCAAGAGTCGATCGTAATTGGGTTTCCGCGCGGCTGCGATCGCGTTTCCTTCAGCCGCGCCGGCAGGCGAATAGCCCCAACCATCCAAGATGGTTAAGACGAGCGGGCGGCCATTCATTGACGGAACGCCTTGCGGCCGGGATAACGCGCGCCCGATCCGAGGTCTTCCTCAATTCGCAGAAGCTGATTGTATTTGGCGATTCGATCGGTGCGGCTCAGCGAGCCAGTCTTGATTTGACCGGCTCCGGTGGCGACCACGAAATCCGAAATGAATGCGTCTTCCGTCTCGCCTGAGCGGTGCGATACCACGGACGTATATCCGGCGTCCGACGCCATTTTCATCGCCTCCAGGGTTTCGGTTACGGAACCGATCTGATTCAACTTGATCAGAATCGAGTTGGCGACGCCTTTTTCGATCCCCATCGCGAGGCGGCTGGTGTTGGTGACGAAGATATCGTCGCCGACCAACTGAATCTTTTTGCCCAGCTCTGTCGTGAGCAGCTTCCACCCCTCCCAATCGTCTTCGGACATGCCGTCCTCAAGCGAGATGATCGGGTACTGGCGGACCCAGTCCGCCCAAAACTGGACCATCTGCTCCGCCGTCCGTTCACTCTTGTCGGACTTTTTGAACACGTACTTCTTTTTGGATACGTCGTAAAACTCGCTCGCGGCCGGATCGAGAGCGATGCCGACATCCTCGCCCGGCGCATAGCCGGCCTGGGTAATCGCTTCGAGGACCACCTCGAGCGCCTCCTGGTTCGACTTCAGGTTCGGCGCAAAGCCTCCCTCGTCGCCGACCGCAGTCGAATAGCCCCGCTTCTTCAGCACCCCCTTCAAGGTATGGAAGACCTCAGCGCCAGCCCGTAGAGCTTCCGAGAAGTTTTCCAGGCCGTACGGTACGATCATGAACTCCTGCGGGTCCACGCTATTGTCGGCGTGGGCGCCCCCGTTGAGAATGTTCATCTGAGGAACGGGAAGCAGGCACGCCCCCACACCGCCGAGGTAACGATACAGCGGCGTCTGCTGGGAGGTGGCTGAGGCGCGAGCCACCGCCATAGAGACCGCGAGGATCGCGTTCGCACCCAGCCGTTCTTTGTTCGCTGTACCGTCGAGCTCGATCATGAGCCGGTCGACCGAGGATTGACGCTCCGCGTCCATGCCGATCAGCGGCGGCGCGATATGGTCCTTAATGTTCTGTACCGCTGTGAGCGTGCCCTTGCCCAGGTAGCGATGCTTGTCGCCATCGCTAAGCTCAACCGCTTCATGCTCGCCTGTCGATGCTCCCGAAGGCACCGCGGCTCGACCCATACTGCCGTCGGCCAAGAACACGTCCGCTTCAACAGTCGGGTTGCCGCGGCTGTCGAGAATCTCTCTGCCCACTACGCGTGTGATTTCCATGGTATTGATAAAAAGAGGGAAATATCTAGCTTAAGACTTGAGTGATCAATCGGCAACTTGCTCTTATCGGAAAAATCCCTAAGTTGACAAGCTTCGTCGTGTCCGGTATAGTTCTGAAGTACTGATGTATCAATGATTTGGTGGAGTTTTGGCGTATGGCCAGCAGCGCGGATGAAAGGGATATCGACGTCAGCTTCCAGGTTGAAGAGGACTACGAACACCTTATAGAAGACTACAGCCACCTGGCTCCTCCCTCCGAAGGGGAGTTGCTGCAGGGTCACGTCGTCAAGGTCACTCCCCAAGAAGTCATCGTTGATTTCGGATACAAAATGGAAGGGCTCGTTCCGATCGAGCAGCTTCAGCAGCCCGATGGAACGGTCACCGTAAGGCCCGGAGACACCATCGACGTCATGGTGGACCGGCATGCGCCGCAACCTGAAGGTTACGTCCTGCTGTCCTATTCGAAGGCCAGCCGCCTGCGGATCTGGGATACTCTCGAGCGGGCCATGAAGGAGCAGCTTCTGGTTTCGGCCCACGTGATTGAGCGTACTAAGGGCGGCCTCATGGTGGATGTGGGCGTTCCGGCGTTTATGCCGGGATCGCAAGTGGATGTCAGGCCCATTCATGATCTCGATCAATTCACCGGACAAGACATTCCGGTCAAGATTCTCAAGATCAACCGGCGACGCGGCAACGTAGTAGTATCGCGCAAGATGGCCATCGAAGAAGAGATCCAGTTGCGCAAGGTGTCGGCTCTCGAACACCTTTTTGAAGGCGCGGTGGTGGCAGGCGTGGTGAAGAATCTGACCGAGTACGGGGCTTTCGTGGATTTAGGCGGAATCGACGGCCTGCTGCACGTGAGCGATATGTCGCATGGGCGGGTAAATCATCCGAACGAAGTGGTTCACGTCGGCGATGAGATTACGGTCAAGGTGCTTAAGTTCGATCGCGACAAAGAACGCATTTCACTCGGATTGCGTCAATTGTCGCCAGACCCATGGGAGACATTGCCGGATCGCTGTCCTCGCGGCAGCCGTGTGATCGGCCGTGTGATGAGCATCACTGACTACGGCGCATTCGTCGAGATCGAACCGGGCGTCGAAGGATTGATTCACATCTCCGAGATGACCTGGAGCCGGCGGATGAAACATCCGGGCAAAGTGGTGAAGGTCGGCGACCAGGTGGAAGCGGTGGTGCTCGAAGTGAAGCCGCGCGACCGCCGCGTATCTCTTGGAATCAAGCAGCTTGAAGCCGACCCGTGGACTACCGTGGCGGAGCGCTATAGTATCGGTTCCGTGGTCGAGGGCCGGGTGCGGAAACTCGCCGATTTCGGCGCGTTCCTCGAAATCGAGGAAGGGATCGACGGGCTGGTGCACGTATCCGATCTTTCCTGGACCAAACACGTCAAGCATCCTTCGGAGGTCCTCAAGAAGGGCCAGATGATGCAGGCCGTGATTCTAAACATTGACGCTCCTAACCGGCGGCTTTCGCTGGGCGTGAAGCAGTTACAGCCGGATGCATGGGAGAGCTTCTTCCGATCTCATGAAGTGGGGGACCTGGTGCGCGGGCGCGTCTGCCGCGCCACAACGTTTGGCGTATTCGTGGAATTGGCGCCGGGGGTCGAGGCCCTGTGTCACAAATCGGAGATTCCCGCCATGCCGGAGCGGGCCGAGACGAGCGAGTCACCATTACCCATAGGAGATGAATACGATTTCAAGATCATCAAGATGACCGAAGCCGAAAAGAAAATCGGATTGAGCCTTCGTGCCGTGGCCGAGGACGAAGAACGCACACGCCTGGAAGATTACCAGCGCCAAGCCGCGGCAGCTACCATGACAATAGAAGAAGCCATGAGTTTACGAGGAAAAGGGGAAGGCCGTTAACATGACTAAGGCGGAATTGATCGAGGAAGTCTCGCGCGTCGTGGAGATGACCCGTAAGGACTCGGAGGTAATCGTAGAAGCTATCTTTGACAGCGTGGTTCGCGCCCTGCGGGGGGGCGACAAAATTGAAATTCGGGGGTTTGGAAGTTTTCGAACCCGGCAGCGGCAGCCGCGTGTGGGACGTAACCCGAAGACCGGAGCACGAGTGGAAGTTCCGGCTAAACGCATTCCGTATTTCAAGCCCAGCAAGGAATTGAAGGATCTGGTCAACACGGATTCCGTGAGCGGGGAAGCCCTACCGACCGAGGGCGCGACTACCTAATCCGCATGGATTATCTTTGGAGCCCGTGGCGTTATCGCTACGTCTCCACGGCGTCGCCCGACGACGAATGCTTCCTGTGTAAGAAATCGGCCCAAACGAACGACCGGGAGAACTATGTTCTGCTGCGGGCAGAGCGCAATTTCGTCCTGCTGAACCTGTTTCCGTACACCAGCGGCCACCTGATGATCGCGCCCTACGCCCATGTGTCGACGCTGGCGGAAGGGGATCCGCGCGCTCTTGAGGAGATGATGCGTCTGGCGCAGCGTTCGGAAGCCGCGCTGCGTTCGGTGTATCGCCCCGGCGGTTTCAACATGGGGATCAACATTGGACATTGCGCGGGAGCCGGGGTTCCCGGGCATCTCCATATGCACGTGCTTCCTCGGTGGCCGGGTGACGTGAATTTCATGACCACCGTGGGTGAGACGCGCGTTCTTCCCGAAGATCTCGATTCGGTCTATCAGAAGCTGTCCGCCGCTTTCGCGGCGGCGCTGTAAGTGATCTTATGCGGTCCGGAAGACCTTAACCATCGTGAGCCTTGGGATGAGCCCCTCGTTCTCATTGAGTAGCGTTTCGGGTTTTCCGCGAGCGATCAGGTTCAGAAACGCTTGCATGACCTGCGGGTCGAACTGACTTCCGGAGTACTTCACGAGTTCGTCAATCGCTGTTGCGAGCGGCAATGCCTCTCGATATGAACGGCTGGAAGCCATCGAATCGAAGGCATCCGCGACCCGGACAATACGAGCTTCCAACGGAATCCGGGTGCCGGACAGTTTGTAAGGATAACCGGTGCCATCGAAGTTTTCGTGGTGTAGCTCCACGGCGGGCAGCAGATCCTTGAATCGGGAGACCTTCTCCAGAATCTTACGGCCGATCTGGGGGTGCAGCTTGATGAGCCCATACTCCTCCGGAGTCAAGCGGCCCACTTTCTGGAGAATGACATCCGGGATTCCAATCTTGCCGATATCGTGGAGCTGCGCTGCGGTCCGGATGGTCTCGCAGTCCTTCTTAGGCAAGCCCAGTTCACCGGCGATTGCGAAGGAGTAAGCCGCCACGCGGAGGCTGTGTCCTGCCGTATAGGGGTCGCGCGCATCCAGGGCCTGGGCCATGGTCTCCAGGAACTGAACATAGGCGTCGTCCAAATGGGTCTGGGAGCGTTGCAGGTTCGCGACGCCTTCGCGTAAGGAAGAGATAATCGTTTCGAAGGGCCGAGCCACCCAACGGCCCGTGAACGTGGCCAGGACAAAGGCGGCCGCGATACCCACGGCGATCATCGCCCCCCCACCGCCGCTTATTTCCGCCAGCCGGACGCCGCCCAGCGTGAACGCCATCGCGAACAGGATCAGAAGGAATAGCCGCCCGCCCAGCGTTTGGCAACGAAGAGTCATCGCGTATGCAGGACCTCACATTCCGCATCGACTCGTTTTCGAATTGTGTGAAGGAACTATTTGCGGGCGCCGCGACGGGGGGCCCGGAGTCTCGATTGCCGAAGCTTGGCCGACTTGCGCTTGGGCTTGCTGATGAGGAACGTGCCGCTGCCTTGATACTCGGCTTTGTAGAGCTTATCTTCTGCCATTTAGACTCCTATTGTAGCCCAATCACGTGCGGCGTGTTACGCTGGATTCGCACATGCTCGCCCGTCTGGTCCTGCTGGCATTTCTAGCCGTCAATGTTTTCGCCCAATCCCCAGCTTCCCTGTTCAAGCAGGTTGATGAAATGGTGGCGGCGCTCTCGGATATCACCGGCTGGCAGGTTCGTAAGAAGGTCCCCTCGCAGATGCTCAGCACGGAGCGGTTTCGCCAGATCGTGGAAACCTCGATGAAGAAGGCGTCTCACGATAAGGAGATCCACATCGAAGAAGTCACGCTGAAGATGTTCGGATTCGTGCCGCAGGACTTTGACCTTGCTAAAGAAGCAGTCGACCTGGTAAGCGAGCAGGCGGCAGCCTTTTACGACTACAACCAGAAGCGATTGTTCGTGCTGGATTCGACGCCCGAAGGGTCGGAACAACAGCTTGCGCTGGCGCACGAACTGGCGCACGCTTTGGCCGATCAGCACCATCCCCTAGGGAAATACCTGAGCCACGGCAACCCCGATGACGACGCCGTGACCGCGCGACAGGCCGTAATGGAAGGACAGGCTAGCTGGCTAGCCTGGGCGTATATGTCCAAGCACAACGGGGGCAAGGGTGAGGTACCCGCCGATATCGTGGACCGTTTGACCAACGAGGCCGGCGCGGATGGCGACGACTTCCCGGTGTATTCAAAGGCGCCGCTGTACATCCGGGAGTCCCTGGTGTTTCCCTACAACCAGGGGTTGAAGTTTCAGGACACGATCTACCGCAAGCTTGGCCAGCGCGGATTCGACGAAGTTTTCGTTCGTCCGCCTCTCGATACGCAGCAGATTTTGCACCCCGACCTATACCTCTCGAATCTGAAGCCCGCCGAGCCGGATCCGCCGCCGCCGGCGACCGGCAAGGATGCGCACCAGTTCCGCGTTCTCACGGACGGGGTTCTCGGCGAGTTCGATTTCTCAGCGTTGCTGCGCCAATACGTCGACGAGCGGGAAGGGACGGAAGCCGCCAGTCACTGGCGCGGAGCGTCGTATCGTTTATACGAACACAAGACTGAGAAGTATTCCGTGTTGACCTGTTCTTCAGAATGGGATTCCGCGGAAGCGGCACGGAAATATTTTGAGCTGTATCAGCGCGTTATGCGGGGTAAATGGAAGAAAATGAGCGTCACGGTTCACGCCCCCGATGAAATCTCCGGAAACGGGGATAGCGGGCGGTTCGTGCTGCGCATTTCCGGTACGTCGGTGCAATCGATTGAGGGCTTGCATGGGTCTGAACCTGACCGGGGCGTGGTTCCTGGTCTGGTACTCGCTCCGCGGCGTCTGTTGCACTAAACGTGTGTTGCGGTAAACTATGAGCATGCGAAAAGCCGCCGCTGCTGCCCTCCTTATGTTCGCTTTTTCGGCCATGGCCATGCCGCCAGTGCCGCGCAAAGCCCCTGAATTGACTGTCCAGGAGCCTTCCGGCAAACAGACCCTGATCTCCAGCATGAAGGGTAAGGTCGTGGTAATCCAATTTCTGTACACTACCTGCCCGCATTGCCAGGCGACTGCCCAGGCGTTCACCAAACTCCAGAAGGAAATGGGAGCGCGCGGCGTTCAGTTCTTCGGCGTGGCCTTTAACGACAACGCTGCCGTCCTCGTGCCGCCGTTTGTGCAGCAATACGGTATTGGCTTTCCAGTGGGGAGCGCCAGCAGCGACACGGTGATGAGCTATCTTGGCTTTTCGGTGATGGATCGGTACGTGGTACCGCAGGAAGTGGTGATCGACAAGAAAGGCATGATTCGCGCGCAGAGCGGGCCGCAAGGCGATGAGAGATTGCAAGATCCGAGCTCTCTTCGCAATCTGCTCGATAGTCTGCTGAAGGAAGGCGCGACGACCACCACCACATCCAAAGCGTCCGCTCCTCCCAAGAGCTAATCGGGTAAGAATGACGCGACTGTTTGCTTTGGCTGGTCTTGCAACGCTCTGCGCGCACGCCTGGGCCGCCGCACCCGTTCCAAGAAAGGCTCCGGAATTTATGATCGTAGAGCCTTCCGGCAAGCAAACTCGTTTGTCGAGCTTCAAGGGCAAGGTAGTGGTTATGGAATTTCTGGACACGATGTGCCCGCACTGCCAGCACGCCTCCCTGATGTTGACGATGCTCCACCAGCAGTTGGGCCCGCGCGGGTTTCAACCAATCGGGATCGCGGCGTATAACAATGCGCCGCCGCAGGTGCTTGGGTTCCTGAAGCAGTTCTCTCCCAGCTATCCCGTCGGAGTGAGCGATAACGACACGGTCATCAAGTTCCTGGGTTTCTCGCCGGATGACCGCGTGATGGTTCCCCAGATCGCAGTAATCGATCGCAAGGGTGTGATTCGCGCACAGTCACCGCCGATGAGCGACCGGAACCTTCAGGATCAGGACTACATGCGGACTTTGATTGACGCCTTACTCAAAGAAGGAGCACCTTCGAAGTAAATGCGATCTGCAGCCTTAATCATTGGTCTGGCGGTTGGTTCTGTGGCGCTGGCGATGCCTCCCGTGCCGCGAAAAGCGCCGGAGTTTACCATTGTCGAGCCCTCCGGCAAAGAGACCCTTCTGACCAGCATGAAGGGCAAGGTGGTGCTGATCGGCTTCGTCGCGACCTGGTGCGAACATTGCCAGCAGTTTTCGCAGATGCTGACGAAGATTCAGAGGGATTTGGGACCGCGCGGGTTCCAGGCGATGGACGTCGCGTTCAATCAGGGCGTCACCCCCGCGATGGTCAACGAATTTGTGCATCGCTTCGGGATCACGTTTCCGGTCGGCTACGCGTCCCCTGATACGGTAATGAACTACCTCGGCATTTCTCTCGCGGAGCGGTATGTTTATCCGGAGGTAGTCATAGTGGATCGCAAGGGCATCATCCGCGCGCAGAGCCCAAGCTCGGGCGATCCGAATTTGCAGGACGAAAAGTATCTTCGCAATTTGCTCGAGGGTCTTCTCAAAGAGGGGACTGGGTCGGCGGCGAAGAAGTAGTAGTCGCTACCCTGACGGACCCGTAGGACGGCGAATGGGGGAGGCATAATGAGCAATGCGGGAAATGGGAAGCCGAAGGCCGTAGGAGCAGCCGAAAAGCCAGCCGACCTTACTTGCGGATTAATTATGCCGATCTCCCTCCTTGACGGGTGTACGGCGGATCACTGGGCCGAGGTGAAAACGATTATCACCGAGGCGGTTGAGTCCATTTCCTCCCCGCGCTTTGTCACCCGGCTAGTGAGCGACGCGGACGAAATCGGAGTGATCCAGAAGCGAATCGTTCAGAATGTTTACAACTCGACAATTGTCGTCTGCGACGTCAGCGGCAAGAATCCAAACGTGATGTTTGAGCTGGGTCTCCGGCTGGCGTTTGATAAACCTACCGTTATCATTAAGGACGACAAGACGGACTACTCGTTCGATACGGGCGTCATCGAACACATCGGATACCCGCGTGACCTCAGATTTGGGAGAATCGTTGACTTCAAAAAGAAGTTGGCGGAGAAGATCAGTAGCACATACAAAGCTTCCCTCGAAGATCCGAAACATTCTCCGTTTCTCAAAAGCTTCGGACAGTTTCATGTCGCGTCGCTGACGCAATCCGAAGCGTCTCCTGACAAGGTCATGCTCGAAATGCTTACTGACATGCAGCGGGACATCCAAATCCTGAGGCGGCGGGATCGGGACCGGCTCTTCCGCCCCGACATTAGACCACAGAGCCTCATCGCCAGCAAGGTAGCTGAGGTGTGCCAGCGCAGGGATATACGTCCCGAGGTTGCGGTTCTGGATGACAACGCCGTAGGAGAGATAGCGAAGACCGTGCTGTTGGAACTGCCGATTCAGTCCGTTAATCTGGACGACGTCCGTGTCGCACTGAATGAGATGAAAGGGAGCAGCGCAAAGCCGTAAGCGGTCATCAGCGCTCCGGTTTGCAGAGGCGGCTAACCCGTTGTGCGAAGTGCCCGCACCAGCCGACCGCCGCCTGCGTGATCACGAGCCGATTACAGGTCTATATCGCGGCCCGAATGGCTTCCGCGATTTTCTTGCCGTGAAAACGCCCGTTTTCGATGAAAATTTCGTTGGTGTGCATACCCGCCACCAGCACGCCCGCCAGATACATGCCCGGCCGCTCGCTTTCGAGCGTCTCAGGATCGGTATTCGGCCGCTGAGTCGCCGGATCAAACCGGATTCCATGCGCCGCGAGGAATTCAACATCCGGACTATAGCCGATCATCGCGAACACAAAGTCGTTCTTCAACTGCTTCTCGCCGTCCGGCGTAGCGATCAAAACAGAATCGTCCCGAATCTCAAGCACACGCGAGCGGAAGTACGCAGGGATCTCGCCGCTTTTGATGCGATTCTCGATATTCGGCTTGATCCAGTATTTGACGTTCGAATGGATCCCCTCGCCGCGATGCACCAGTGTCACGCGGGCTCCGCTCCAATGCAATTCGAGCGCCCCGATCGCCGCTGAATTCTTCGCCCCCACAACCAGCACGTCGTGGTTGTAGTAAGGATGCGGCTCCTTATAGTAGTGGATCACTTTGGGCAAATCCTCGCCGGGTACGTTCAACCGATTCGGAAGATCGTAGTAGCCGGTCGAAAGAATCACCTTCTTCGATTGGTAGCGCTGCGGGCAGCCATGACGATCCGTCGCGCAGGTCACGAACGCGCCGTCGTCCCCCAGAATCTGCTCGACGTGCTGATACTGGCGGATATCGAGCGAATAATGATCCGCCACGCGCCGGTAATACTTGAGCGCCTCGGCCCGCACCGGCTTCTCGTTGAGCGAAGTCATGGGGATGTCGCCGATCTCGAGCAGCTCGGGGGTGGTGAAGAACACCATGTTGGTCGGGTAATTGTAGAGCGAATTAACGACGCAACCCTTGTCCACCATAATGGCCTTCAGCCCACGGCGTTTCAGCTCGATCCCGCACGCGAGGCCGGTGGGACCGGCTCCAATGACGACCACATCCGTATGTTCCACGCCTAGAGCATCCCCTCCACCGTGGAATATACGTTCGCCAAAGCGCTATCCAGCGCGGCGACGTCCTTGCCGCCCGCTTCCGCCATGTCCGGGCGTCCGCCGCCCTTTCCGCCTACAGCCGCGGCAACCGTTCCGGCGAGTTTGCCCGCGTGAACCTTGCCGGTGAGTCCTTTCGTGACGCCCGCGACGATCGACACGGACGTGCCATCCGTAGCGGAGCCGAGAACGATGACGGCTTCATTCAACTTGTTTTTCAGGCTGTCGACCATGGCGCGGAGTTGGGGTCGATCAAAATCGGAAACGCGAGCCGCCAGCACCTTCACGCCTTTGACGTCTCGCGCTTTGCTCTCGAGGTCCCCTGCTTCGGATTGCGCCAGCTTGGTCTTGAGCTGCTGATTTTTATGCTCGAGCGACTTCTTCTCCTCGAGGACCTTCGCTACTTGCTCGACGATCTCGTGAGAACCACCCTGCACGGCCCCCGCCACGCGTGAGATTTTCGTCTCGTCTTCCTGGAACCGGTGCAGCGCTCCTTCGCCGGTGACCGCTTCGATCCGGCGCACTCCAGCGGAGATACTGCCTTCGTAAGTAATCTTGCAGATCCCGATATCGCCGGTGCGGCTCACGTGAGTGCCGCCGCACAGCTCGCGGCTGAACTTGTCGATCGAAACGACCCGGACGCGGTCGCCATATTTTTCCCCGAACAGAGCCATCGCGCCGGTTTGAAGAGCCTGATCCAGATCCATCACGTCCGTGTGAACTACGTGATTCTCGAGAATCTCTTCGTTCATCAGCCGCTCGACTTCAGCGATCTCGGCGGAGTCGAGCGCCGTGTAATGGGTGAAGTCGAAACGTAAGCGCGACGGTTCGACCACGCTACCCGCCTGCTTCACATGCGTCCCGAGCACGGTACGCAACGCGGCATGGAGCAGATGCGTACCGGTGTGATTTCGCATGGTGGCGCGGCGCGATTGGGCGTCGACGCGCGCGATTACCGAATCGCCTACTTTGATCGGAGCTAGCATCTTCACGCGACTCACACTCTTGCCGGGCGCGGCAGCGTAGGTCGACTCCACAACAGCTAGAGTCTCGCCAGTTACCGGCGACAACAGAACACCCGTGTCGCCCACCTGGCCGCCTGCCTCGGCGTAGAAAGGCGTACGATCGAAAGCGATCTCGCCATCCAGCGCTGCGACCACGGTAGCCGGAGCCTCCAGCGTCTCGCGGCCGACGAATTCGGTTCGCGGCATGGCCTGATAAACGGGGTGGACTTGGGCTTTATCCGCGCCCTTCCAGCTCGCACGAGCGCGGGTGCGCTGCTTCTCCATCTCCGCGTCGAAACCACGGCGGTCGATCGTCAGGCCGGACTCGCGCGCCATTTCTTCCTGCTCATCGAGCGCCAGCCCGAAGGTATCGTACAGCTTGAACGCAGCAGCGCCCGGCAGCACACCGTGCGCGGCGGACTTCGCTTCGTCTTGAAAGAATTTCTCGGCGACCTGGAAAGTGGTCGCGTAGCGATGCTCTTCGTCCTTCACCACGCGAGCGACGCGGGAAATGCTCTCCATCATTTCCGGGTACGCATCGCGCATCAGTTCGGCGACGAATCCGGTGAGCTGATAAAGATACGGATCGGTGGCACCGACCATGCGAGCGTTGCGCATGGCACGGCGCATGATCTTCCGCAGCACGTAACCCCGGCCTTCGTTCGACGGCACGACGCCGTCATGAATTAAAAATGCAGTGGCGCGGGCGTGATCGGCGTTAATCCGCAAGACGGTATCGCCGCGCTCGTCCTCACCGTAACTCTTGTGAGTCAGCTCTCCGGCTCGGTCGATAATGGGACGCAACAGGTCCGTGTCATAGTTCGAAATCTTGCCTTGCAACACGGCGGCAATGCGCTCCAGACCCATTCCCGTATCGATGGAGGGACGCGGCAGCGGCGTCATGTGGCCGTCTTTGTCGCGGTCGAACTGCATGAACACCAGATTCCAGATCTCGACGAAACGGCCTCCGCCGTCATCCGGAAACTGTTCGTCTTCGCGGCCCGGTTCGGCGGCTTCGCGGCCCAGATCGTAGTGAATCTCGGAACACGGCCCGCAAGGTCCGGTCTCACCCATCTGCCAGAAATTGTCTTTCTCGTCGAGGCGGAAGATTCGCGATTTGGGCACGCCCGCGACTTTCTGCCACAGACGTTCCGCGTCATCATCCTCGCGGAAAACGGTGATGTACAGGTTGTCCTTCGGCAAACCGTAATCTTTGGTGATCAGCTCCCAGGCAAACGCGATCGCCTCTTTCTTGAAGTAATCGCCGAACGAGAAATTGCCCAACATCTCGAAAAACGTGTGATGGCGGCGGGTGTAGCCGACGTTGTCCAGATCATTGTGTTTGCCGCCCGCCCGGACGCACTTTTGCGACGTGGTCGCGCGCGAATAATCGCGCTTTTCTTGGCCCAGGAACACATCCTTGAACTGGTTCATGCCGGCGTTGGTGAACAGCAACGTGGGGTCGTTCGCCGGAACCAGCGACGAGCTACGGACCACCCGATGATCGCGAGCAGCGAAATAGTCGATAAACTTCTGGCGCGTCTGGGAGCCTGTCATTATTTACTCTCATTGTTACATGGCCGTCTAAGATGACAGACTCACCAACCCACCGGTTTTCCCTTGTTTTGCTCGTCTAACCACTTCTGTAGCGGCGCGAAATAGTCGCGGATCGCGGTGGCGTCCATCTCGCGCTGGCCGGTCAACGTAGCGAGCGCATCCTGCCAGGGACGGCTCAGGCCCATCTCGAGCATCGCGTTCAGCCGCTTGCCCGCCCCCTGATTCTGGTAAATGGAACAGCGATTCAGCGGCCCTTTGCAACCGGCGATTTGCGAGAGTGCGCGATGGAACTGAAACTGGAGGATGTCCGCGAGAAAATAACGCGTATACGGCACGTTGGCCGGCACGTGATATTTGGCGCCCGGGTCAAAGTCCTGTTCGGTTCTGGCCGTGGGAGGCGCAAGGCCCTGATACTTCAGCCGCAGATCCCACCACGCCTGATTGTATTTCTCCAGAGGTATCTCGCCTGAGAACACCTTCCATCGCCATTGATCGATCATCAAGCCGAATGGCAGGAACGCGATTTTCTCGAGCGCCTTGTTCAGCAGCAGCCCGATGTCTTTCGATGCGTCCG
This sequence comes from Bryobacteraceae bacterium, assembly GCA_050015435.1. GTDB lineage: Bacteria > Acidobacteriota > Terriglobia > Bryobacterales > Bryobacteraceae > Palsa-187. The sequence goes on along the minus strand of JBEKBK010000025.1, from coordinate 4,954 downwards.
GCGCTTTCGAGATGAAGCCGAGCTTCACCAAATACTCGGGCGTGATCGATAGAGCGATGGTATCGCCGATCGCTTCATGGAAACCATCATTCGCGCTGTCGCGGAACAGCAATGGCTGCTTGTCGTAGGCGCGTTGATAGAAATTGTGTCCGAGCTCGTGATGGACCGTGGTGAAATCCTCGGCATTGACGACGAGACACGCTTTGAGCCGAAGATCCTCGACATTGTCGATGTCCCACGCGCTCGCGTGGCACACCACATCGCGATCGCGCGGCTTCACGAACAACGACCGCTCCCAGAACGTCTGCGGGAGCGGCGCAAAACCCAGCGACTTGAAGAAATTCTCCCCATAGTGGACCATCTGGAGCTGATCGGTTTTGCGAGCCTTGAGGATCTCGGTGAGGTCATAGCCCGGGTCGGCCCCCGTCGGCGCTACCAGCTTGTAGATGTTGGTCCAGTCCTGCGCCCAAATGTTCCCGAGCAAATGAGCCGGAATCGGCCCATTGGCCGGGACCACGCTCGCGCCATATTTTTCGCGCAGCCGGGTGCGGACATAAGCGTGAAGCGATAAATAGAGAGGCCGTACTTGATCCCACAAGCGGTCGAGCTCTTTGGCGAAATCGTCGGGCGGCATGTCGTATTTCGATCGCCACATGGCACCCGTGTCTTTGAACCCGAGCTCGCGCGCGCCCTTATTCGAGAGTTGGACGAACCGCGCGAAATCACCGCGCATAGGCCGCGAGATGGTATGCCAGCCGCGCCAGGCGTCGAGCAGCTCCGCCGGATTCGTACTGGTGGCCATGATGCGCGTAATGTCCTCAATATCCAGACACTTCTTGTTACTGCCGGGGCAATACTTGCCCTTTCCGTAGGTCCCATCGAGTGAGGTCGCCAAACGGGTGACTTCCGCGCTCTCCTTGGGATCCGCCGGAGCCGCCAGCGTGAGCCCCAACTTGAGCAGCATCATCTTTCGCGCCATATCCGGCGGAAGCTTGAGACGGTCGAATCGAACGGCGGCTTTCGCCAGGCGCACACCTTCGTCGATCTCACGTTGATCGGCCAGCGACGCTAACGCCTCTGTGTCCGACGTGATGAAATTATCGTGGACCCAATCCGCCTGCGCCTGCTCAACGGACAACACCATCAGCTTCGCTTCCGCGTCGTCGAGGAATTTCTTGGCGTCCTGAACCATCTGCGCACCGAGGATCACCGGGGCGGCTACGAGAAGGACCAGCGTCTTCTGCATAGACGCCATGATACACGCGGGACTTAGACTTGCGCTAAGCCGCCGTCGACGAATAACTCGATTCCGGTGACGAACCTACTCTCATCGGAGGCGAGGAACAAGGCTGCGTTCGCGATTTCGTCCGGTTGCCTTAGCCGGCCCAGCGGTACGCCGGCGGCGAGACCGGCCTTAATTTGATCGGTCTGCTCTTTCGTCTCGCCCATTTTGTCTAAGCCCGGGGTTTGGATCGGACGAGGGCTAATTGCGTTCACACGAATTTTGCGGTCCTTCAAGTCGGTGGTCCAGGCGCGGGCGAAGGATCGCACAGCGGCCTTGGTGGCGCTGTAGACGCTCAACGCCGGCAAACCCTTGGTGGCAACGATCGATGTTGGAACCGCCGTCTTGAAACAACGGAAGAGCTTTTTGTACGGTGAAGAGTACGCCCTTAACGTTGATGTCGAATATCCGATCGTAGTGCTCCTCCGTGATTGCGCCAAGCGGGGCGATTTCGAAGACGCCCGCGTTGGCGAACAGGACATCAATATGACCTCTCTTCTCTTTAACCACGGCATAGAGCCAGTCGAGATCCGCCCTTCGGGACATATCGCCCTGCACGCCGGTAACGTTTTTCCCGATCTGTTTCACTGCTTCGTCGAGTTCGCTCGCGCGGCGCCCAGTGATAAAAACATGAGCTCCTTCCGCGGCGAACCGTTGCGCGGTAGCGAATCCAATGCCGCTGGAACCACCAGTGCACACCGCGACTTTTCCATCAAGTTTCCCATTGTGTTGTACTCCTGACGTGTTTTTGGATTCCTCTAGAGATCGTTTGGTCGCTCTGATCTTTGCTACGGTGTAGGGAGATCCAATGGAACAGTCCGCGAAAAAAGCCGAACCGCTGTATCTGGAGGATTTGAGCGTGGGGCAACGCTTCGTTTCTGAAACGTATCAGATGGAGCGGCAGCGGATGAAGGCCTTCGCAGAAGAGTTCGATCCGCAACCCTTTCATCTGGACGAAGCGGCGGGCGAAGCCAGCATTTTTGGGGGATTAACCGCAAGCGGCTGGCATACCGCAGCGGCTACGATGCGCCTGCTGGTCAACGGAGGCATGCCATTCGGCAGCGGAATCATCGGATTTGCCGGTGAAATCGCATGGCCGAAACCCACGCGCGCCGGAGATACGCTGCGGGTCGAAGGCGAGATTCTCGAGATTACGCCGTCCCGCTCCAAGCCCGACCGTGGCGTGGTGTTGATCCGCAACACAACCACCAACCAGCACGGCGAAGCCGTTCAGGTGTTCACAGTAAAGGTGATGGTCTTCCGCCGTCCGGCATAGGAATTCGAAATTCCGCGAGCCAGGAGGTTACTTCTTCGCGCGAAGCCCGCGCGAGTTCGCCGCCCGTGAAGCGCCGGTCCATTGACACTTCGTGTAAAAGAGAAGTCGGAATTGCCAGGTTGGCGGCTTCAGCGATCGAATCGAATTCGGCTTCCGCCAAGACGAGTCCTTCTAACGGTCCTTCGAAGACGTCGATTCCGAACGGCGGAATACTAAGGCGGGTCTTGCGCAATGGCCTCGACGGCAAGCTCGCGAGCACTTGGAACTCGTCTTCGGTGACCAGTATGGTGGTGATCCAGCCTTGTTCGAAACCTGGACCAGGTTGAGATATTTTCTGAGAAAGCTTGAAGAGGACACTTCCGTCTTCATCCTTCTGCTGACGAAGCCGGAGGGTCGTCCCAATGATGTAGTGGTCCGTGATATGTCGTACGCGAAGAATGTCGCCATTCGGAAGTCCCGAAAGGAGGAATCGCCGTTCGCGTTCTACGCGGGCGTATTTAGGAGGGTCGGTCGCCGCGCTCAAGGGAGGGTCTGTCGCCGCGCTCAATCCTACCGACCCGCTCTTCCAGCAGGCCGAGGCGTTCTTCCAACATCGGCAGCGTCCGCAGACGGATGTCAACGGGGCGCGCCCAATCATAGAACGCTTTGAGTAACTTTGCTTCCACCGATTCGATCCGATCGTTCATCCGCGTTTCCAAAGATTCGAAGCGATCGTTTACCCGCGTTTCCAGCGATTCGAAGCGATCGTTCATTCGCGTTTCCAGCGATACGAAGCGATCGCCCAGCCGCGATTCCATAGCTTCGAGGTATTGCTTCAGTTCGGCTTCCATCGAGTCTCTCACTCTAGGATACCCCGCGCGGCTATCCCGCGCGGGGTCAGGAAACGCTTAAACTTACGCAGCCTTGGCAGGCGCGAGCACCAGCCCGGGTAGCATTTCGGCGAGGACGTCTTCCACCCGCTCGGCGAAGATAAACTCCATCTCGCGGCGGACTTCGTCGGGAAGATCGCGCAAGTCCTTCTGATTCGCGCGCGGCAGGATTACACGTTTCAATCCCGCGCGTCGGGCGGCGAGAACCTTCTCTTTCACGCCCCCGATCGGCAATACCAATCCGGTGAGCGTGACCTCGCCGGTCATCGCCGTGTCCTTTCGCGCCGGCTTGCCCGAGTAGATGGATGCCAGCGCAGTGGTCATCGTCACACCGGCGGAAGGACCATCCTTCGGAATCGCGCCGGCCGGAACGTGGATATGGACGCCCGCGTTCAGGAACAACGCCGGATCAATCCCCAGTTCCGCCGCATGGCTCCAGATAAAGCTCCGAGCCGTTTTCGCGGATTCCTGCATCACTTCGCCGAGCTGGCCAGTGATGGTCAGGTCTTTTCCGTTCGGCAAGAGAGTTGCTTCAATATAGAGCACATCTCCGCCGGTTTCGGTCCAAGCGAGGCCGGTCGCCACACCCGCAGGCAGCTCGCGGCGAGCTTGCTCGGGAAGAATCGGCTCTGGTCCGAGCATCTCCACGAGTTCTTCCGGAGTCACCGTCACGGATTCAGTTTGCCCTTCGGCAAACTTGAGGGCCACCTTGCGGATCACGCGGCCGAGCGTTTGTTCCAAGCGCCGAACACCCGCTTCGCGAGTGTAGCTGCTGATCAGCTTCTTCAACGCCGGTTCGGTGATTTCACACTTCTCCGGCGAGAGGCCAGCCTGAGTCAACTGTCTCGGCAACAGATACCGCCGCGCGATCTGGGCCTTCTCCTCCTCGCTGTAGCCGGAGAGCCGAAGAACTTCCATGCGATCAAGCAGTGGCGCCGGAATCGTATCCAGCGAATTCGCCGTCGTCACGAATAATACCTTCGACAAATCGAACGGCAAGTCGAGGTAGTTATCGCGAAACGTTTTGTTCTGTTCCGGATCCAGGACCTCGAGCAGCGCCGAAGCTGGATCGCCGCGGAAATCACGGCCCAGCTTGTCGACTTCGTCCAGCATCAGCACCGGGTTCGCTGCCCCGGCGCGCCGCATGGCCTGAATCAGGCGTCCTGGAAGAGCGCCGATATAGGTCCGACGATGGCCGCGCAACTCGGCTTCATCATGCAGACCGCCCAGGCTCATCCGTTCAAATTTCCTCCCCAGTGCCCGTGCGATGGACTGACCCAGGGAAGTTTTTCCAACCCCAGGCGCACCCACCAGACACAGGATAGGAGCCTTGGCTTCCGGATTGAGCTTCAACACGGCTAATTGCTCGAGAATCCGTTCCTTCACTTTCGGGATTCCGAAATGATCCTCATCGAGAATCAGCCGCGCCCGTCCGATGTCGAGATTATCCTCGCTGCGTTTCTTCCACGGCAACTCGATCACGTAATCGAGCCAGGTGCGGATGATGTTGTACTCCGGCTGCGCCGA
>JBEKBK010000024.1:0-32691 GCA_050015435.1 Bryobacteraceae bacterium | reverse complement strand
ACACTCCGGCTGTCCAGCACCGCGTTGCTCGTTCCATCCAGAATCGAGAGAGTCTGCGCGCGCGAGCTATGATCCCAGTCCACGCTGTAGATCGCCAGCTGATGCTGCGCCGTGTCGCTGAACACCAGGTCGATGGTAAACGAAGTCGGCGTGTACCACGTCGCCGCGATTCGCGAGCTGGACAACGGCGCCAGTTGCAAGGCCCGTGTGTCAGCGGTCGAGCTGCTCCATATCCAGTTCGATTGGCCGCTCGGAGTCACAGTCAGGGTGCTCGGATAGGCCGTCGTGCCGTCGATCACGTTGTAGCCGTTTGCGCCGTACACGCCGCTCCACGTCCCCTGCGTCGTCGTATCCGTCTTCACAAATTGCGCGCTGTTCGTTGAACTGGAAGTCGAGGACAGGCTAAGGTTCACAGGCGCAGGCGCATCCGCCGCGACCATAACGTTGCTTACCGTGGACGGCAGAAAATTGCTGGCTGATCCGGTCACCGAATAGGTCCCGCTCGGCAGACCGATGGTTGAGTAGTTTCCATTGGAATCCGTCACGGCGGCCACCGTCGAGCTGCCTGCCACGTTGATCTGGGCGTTGGCGATCGGGTGATTGCTCGGATCGCGCACCACCCCCAATATGCTGCCCAGCTTCGGCATCACCAGGTTCACGGTCTGGCCGCCTCCCGCCGCCACCGCTTGAGCGCTGACTGTGGAATTACTGTAACCGACGCTGGATGCACGAATGTCGTAAGTGCCCGCCGGAATCCACAGTGTGTACAGGCCGTTCGTGTCAGCCACAGCCGTGCCCTCGATAAGCCCGCTCGAAAGCGCCTGCACGATGGCTCCGGCGACCGGTACGCCTGCGTCCTTGACGGTCCCGGTGAACCTCGCGTAGTTCGCGCTCATGATGACCGTCAGTATGGTGTCCGCGCCAGCCGCGACTGTAGCCGTGAGATTCTGCGTGGTGAAGCCCGCCGCCATCACACTGATCGGATATGTCCCCGCCGCCAGCGGGAATTGGTAGAGGCCACTCGAATCGGTGGTGATCGTCGAACCGGCTACGGTGACGGTCGCGCCCTGGACTGGCTGGGAAGTTGTATCGACAATCTGCCCTGCCAAAGCGCCGTTTGCCGAGCTCCGCAAAGTACCGGTCACCGCGTTATACGCATTCACGATTCCATAACCGAAATCTTGGTTCCATCCGCCGCCCACCGTCGTCGAACTGGCCGTTTGCTGAATTCTCTGGAGAATCGCCGCTGCCGATGTTCCCGGCGTCGTCATCGCAACCAGCCCCGCGACTGCGGCTACATGCGGTGTCGACATGGATGTGCCGGACAGCGTCACGTAATTATTCCAGCCGGTGGTCACCGGATAAGTAGGCGCGTCCGACAGGATACTCACGCCTGGCCCGGCAATTTTCACATACGAACCAAAGTCGGAGAAGCTCGCCAAAGCATTGTTATTATCGGTCGCACTTACGCCCACGGCATAATTAGCGCCCGCCGGAAAAAACAGTGAGTTGCTCGAACTGTTTCCCGCGGCAGCGACCACCAGGGCATTATGCTGCCACGCGTAATTCACGGCAGCTTGTAGCGTCTGAGAATAACCGCTCTCGCCGAGACTCAGCGAAATCACCTGCGCGCCTGCGTCCGCGGCAGCCATAATCCCCGCTGCAATATAAGAATCGTAACCGCTTCCGGAACTATCCAAGACCTTGAAAACCATTACCTGGAGCGGGTAGCCCACACCTGCCACGCCAGTTGCGTTGGATGCAGCGGCTGCTATGATACCCGCCACGTGTGTGCCGTGGCCATAATCGTCCTGCCATGCGCAGGTAGGGTTCGTGACGGCCGTTGGCACTATCGCTTGGCTCGCGCTCCACAGAAGCTGCCCTCCCTGAGCGGAATCGGTCGAGGTCCCACCGGTGTTGATGAAATCAGGATGGGTGCAATCGACTCCCGTATCCAATACTGCGACCTTGATCCGCCCCGAGCCATTCCCGGCTGCGAGCGAGGTCAGATAATTCGCGGGTATTACGCCCCACGCCTGGAGTGCCTGCATGGTCTGGAGAGCCCACTGCGAACTGTAAAACGTGTCGTTCGGAGCCGCCAGCGCCGTTACATGACGTTTGCGGTTGGGCTCTACGTACTCGACTGATGGGTTGTGGGCGAGATTGGCAATGGCGTTGGCTGACCAGTTTCCTGTTCCAGTCAAAACATACACGTTCAAATGGCCTAACGGTGCGGCTTTGGCTTCTAACCCATAGTTGGGGACCAGGGCCGCCACATTTACGCCGGATTTCACCGCCACAATCAACTCACCAGGCGCAACCTCTTCGCCGGGGTTAGCTGTATATTGATTGCCGGCATACAGTATCGAAAAAGAAAATATGATTAGACTTACAAACCGTAGGCAACACTTCGCCGCTATCTGCACCATTTAGCCTCTGGAGAATCTCCCATAGATTACTATCGGATTCGTCCAAAGGAAATGCTATATGTACTAGTACTTGCCAAACGTCATCGGTGGGTGGTAGTACCAAACGTACTAGTAATAAAAAACTCCTAATAAACTCTACTTCTGCCTTAGGAGCTCGGTGTTGATTGTGTTAGGTTTTGAGCGGCGCAAGAAGCTCCTGCAAAATTATCTGGGCACCGATATTTCATCCGTGGGACTAAGATGGGCTTCGTACTACGTGTTCCGTCTTAATTGTTTAATAGAAACACAGCCGGCAATTAAGGTGAACGATGCCGATACCCGCTCTTGCTCTTACGGCGCTGCGAAGAGGAGCACCGAGAAAAGATTGCCTGCGGTTGCGGAACTGGTGGCGCGGCCCACAATCTGACCCGACCCCGGTCTCGTCGCTCCAGCGGACTTGCAGCGTCCCGCGGTCGAGGTCCCGATCTGAATATAGTCGCCGGCCGTGACCGTGTTATCCGCGATGCACGCCGAGAGACCCACCGTGACCATGGTCGCGGTTCCCGTGGTCCCACAATTCGAGGAGCAGATTCCCACCACGCCGCTCGTATCGCTGGTCGCCGTAATCACCACTTGTCCGCCGCTCAACTTTGCCAGCAAGCCCGCGCTAGTACCCGGCGAGGACGCGTTTGTCAGGGTCTGTTGAAGTCCGGTCGTCGTGTCGAAGCTGATCTGATTGCCGCTTTGGATCAGGGCCGCTCCCGCCGTCGGATTGGGCTTTACGCCAAGCCATGCCCGCAGATCGGTTCCGCCGTTCGTGACCCACGCGCCCGACACGGCCGTCCAAGTCCATAAGGAGACGGAACCGGAGGGAAATGTCGACGCGTTGGTCACGACGCAGCTTGAGCTGCATGTCACAGTTCCAGAAGCGACGCCGACGCTTCGGTTGCCGCTCGAGTCCACATAAAAGTACGCCGTGGGAGAACCGGAGGAAATCGTAGCCGTGGCCGGAGTTGTGAAAGCATAAACCGTGTCCCCGATGCGCACGTTGCAAGGCGTGGTCGACGAGCAGTTCGCTCCAATCGTCAGAACCGTATTGGGCGTCGTCATCGTGACGGCCAGGTCGCCGAGCATGGAAGCCATCCCCGCGCCTCCGCTGCCACTCCCGCCACTTTCAAGCGTAAACACGTTGGTGGAGGTACAACCGTACAGGTTCTGCCCTGCCGGCGCCGTCAAGAGGTAGAACAACTCCCCGGTTTGGCACGTACCTGGAATCGCAGTCCCGGTTCGCGCCGGCCGTGTAAGCGGCGCAGTGGAAAAATCTACATCCTTGCCTTGTGTCCGCAAATCGACCTGGGTTTGCCCCTCCACGAACAGCGGTACTGCCAGAAACGCGATGACTCGCGTGAATCCATTCATCGCCCACCTCTCGCTGCGATGCTCACATATCCCGCGGCTGACCTACAGCAAAAGGACTCAAATGTCGAAGCAATGATTAGTACTTCTGGCTCTTTCGCAATCGGAAAAAGCTGTTAAGCTGAAGAAGTTAAACACTCGTCGTCTCGTAATGTCCTTGCCGTCATCGCCACCGCGGCCGCTGTTGCGCCGGCCCCCGCGTAATTATCCGCCGCGAAAGCCCCCTCAGCTCCGCGTACCGGCTGACGCCGCGCCTGCCAGGCCTGCCTTGGTTCCGGTGCCGCCGCCGGCAGTCCGGATCAGTCCCCTGGTCGAACCGAGCCCACTCCGGAAGGTCGCTTTCGGAACGTTGGCCCTGTTTCTGCTCGCCACCTATGGTTTTCTCGCGGAAACGATTGCCACCCTGGCCAATACTCATTTGCCCATCGCCAAGGTCGTCATTGGATTCACATGCGTTGGGCTGTTGGTCAGCGGCGCGACGTTGATCCGCACGTTGATGTCCCTGCTCGGGCGCCTCATGTTGCTTTATACGGCATGGCTGATGCTGACTGTTCCACTGGCCATCTGGCGCACCGGCGCGCTCGACGCATTCCTGGGGTGGATTCATTCGGTTCTGTGTTTTGTGATCATCGCGACCCTCGTCGCCAATTTCTCCCAGCTTAGGAAATCCATTTTCATGATCATTCTGGCCACGGCGATGATCATCGTGGGGGGATTCTTCCTCGGCGCCTTCACCGATGACCGGTTCAGCATTTTGACTGGAACTCTAACCAACGCCAACGATTTATCGATTCATCTCCTGTTAGCCTTGCCTTTCTGTGTGTTTTTCATCGCAGATCGGTCGGCTTCTCGTCTGGCGCGAATTTTTGCCTGGCTGACCGCCCTTGGAATTCTCGCAATGTCGCTGACCACCGGTTCGCGCACCGGCATTTTGATCTTGGCTGTATTCGCGGCGGCGCTGTTCGTTGGCGCTTCGCTCGCCAACAAGCTCAAAATCCTTGGCCTTGCTGCCACGGTCGCCGTTCTCGCCGTGCTTCTGCTTCCACCCGACCTCCGTACCCGCTATTCGACCTTGTTTTTTGAAAAAGCGACAGACGAAAAAGGCATCATGTATTCCGCGGATGAGTCCATGGCGCTGCGCCAGGTTCTGCTCCAGCACAGCATCAAGATGGCGTTTGAACATCCGCTCTTCGGCATTGGCATGGCCAATTTCGCGGGGGAGGCCGAAAAGGAGTCCGAGGACACGGGCGAAAGCACCATGTGGAGGCAGCCTCATAACGTCTACTCTCAGATCGCGGCCGAAACCGGCATTCTGGGGATGCTTCTCTATCTCGCGATCCTTATCGTCACCATTCGTACCGGTTGGCGCGCGTGGAGATCGACCGCGGGTAAACCCAACCTGGCCACGACTCACCTTATGGCCGGTTGCTTGATGTTGTCCCTTTTGGCTTTCGCCGCGAGTAATTTCTTCGCAACCTCAGCCTACGGATTCTATCTCCCGATGTTCGCCGCCCTGATCCTCGCCCTGGAGCGCTACGGACTCCCCGCCAAAGCGACGCCGGGAAGGTTCTAAACGCCATGTGCGGCATCGCGGGATTCGTCCACACTGAACCCGTTGAGGTTTCCGGCAAGATCGTCATCGATATGACGGGTGCGATCGCGCATCGCGGACCCGACGATCACGGCTATTACCGGGATTCATGGGCCCAGCTCGGCCAGCGTCGTTTGAGCATCGTGGATCTGGTCACCGGTCAACAGCCCATGACCAACGAAACGGGCAACCTCTGGATCGTCTATAACGGCGAGATCTTCAATCACGCCTCTGTCCGTCCGGACCTGGAGCGGGCAGGCCATCGATATCAGAGTGTCTCGGACACGGAAACGATTCTCCATGCCTATGAGCAATGGGGTCCAGCTTGCCTCGACCGCTTCCGTGGCATGTTCGCGTTCGCGCTCTGGGATAAGGACAAGCGAACTCTTTTCTGCGCACGCGACCGGCTCGGGATCAAGCCTTTTTTCTATTTCTGGAACGGCCGTGTATTCGCGTTCGCCTCTGAGATCAAGGCCCTGCTGGAGCACCCTTCCATCTCGGCAACTTTCGAGGATTCTCTGTTACCGGAATTCCTCGCCTTCGGCTACGGCAGCACCGAACAGACGCTGTTCTCCGGCATCCGGCAGTTAATGCCCGGCCACTATCTCACGCTTGACGTCGGTTCAGGCGGCCCGAAGCTCTCGATCGCCGAATACTGGGACGTGCCGCAGCCGGCTCCCGAAGAACGCCCCGAAAGCGAGTGGGTCGCCGAACTCCGTGACCGGCTCGAAGAGACCGTCCGTCTCCGCCTGATGAGCGATGTCCCGCTGGGATTGTTCTTGAGCGGCGGAATCGATTCGAGCATTGTTGCGGCGTTGATGAAACGCATGGTTTCAGAGCCCATCAAGACCTTCTCCGTGGGCTATCAGGAAGCCTCCTTCAGCGAACTGACCTATGCCCGCCAGGTCGCCGGAAACATCGGGTCAGACCACCACGAGGTGATGCTCGGAATGTCCGACTTCTTCGAAACGCTCCCTCGCCTCATCTGGCATGAAGACGAACCCACAGCCTGGCCTTCCAGTGTCGCCCTGTACTTCGTCTCGCAATTGGCCTCGAAACACGTCAAGGTAGTGCTTACCGGCGAAGGCAGCGACGAGCTATTTGGCGGCTACGGCCGCTATTATTATCACCACGTCAATGCGCGCTGGCAGCAGTTCTACCAGCACGTTCCCGATGGAATTCGAGGTGCCATTCGGCGGTCCATCGAATCATCGCCGCTCCTATCTGCGTCCTTGCGCCGCAAGTTGAACCATACCGTCCTCGGTCGCACCGGGGACCTCGAATCCCTCTATCTCGATAATTTTTATGGGCCTTTCTCCCGCTCCGAGCGCGAACGCCTACTTCTGAGGCCGGAGTCAGCCGATCTTACCTATGGGGCCTTCCGACGGTATTGGAATCACCGGGAGGGCGGCTCGCTGCTCGATCGTTTGCTGTATGCCGATCAGAAAACTTATCTCTGCAAGCTCCTCATGAAGCAGGACCGGATGAGTATGGCTGCATCGATAGAAAGCCGTGTCCCATTTCTCGATCACACCTTGGTCGAGTTCTCGACTCGCATCCCATCGAATTTGAAGCTTCGCGGGAATTCTGCTAAGTATCTCTTGAAGAAGGCGTGTGAGGGGCTTCTGCCGCACGAAATCATCTACCGCAAAAAGAGGGGGTTCCCCACGCCCTTCAAGCAGTGGCTTCTCATGCCCGAAGCCGGCCCGATCTATCGTTCGCTCCTCGATTCGGAAGGTCTCCTGGCAGCCTATCTCGACCGCAAGGAACTGGAAACCCTCCTCGATCGGCACCAGCGCGGCGTCGAGGACGCGACCGATCGTATCTGGGGATTGTTGAATCTGCAAATTTGGGGCGACGTCTTCATCCTCAAGCGCCAGAGCCGCTGGCACATGGCTCCCACGCTCCAGACGGTTTCATGAAGATCCTGTGGATTAAGGCGGATTTTCTTCATCCGACCGATCGTGGCGGTCAGATTCGCTCGCTCGAGACTCTACGCCGCTTGCATTCGCGTCACGAGGTGCATTACGTGGCCCACGTCTCGGAGAATGACCGCGAAGGTCCCGCCCGTGCCTCTGAATACAGCTCTTTCTCCTATCCGATCCCGCATCACATTCCGGGCCGGACCACCCCGGCGTTTTATGCCCAGTTGCTCAGGAATCTGGCGTCCCCGTTGCCGCTGGCGGTTCACCGCTACGCCACCGCCGGCATGCAACGCGCAGTCCGGGAATTGATGGACCAGCACAATTTCGACGTGATCGTCTGCGACTTTCTCAACATGGCTCCAAATGTGCCTGATCTCTCGCGTTGCGTTTTGTTCCAGCACAACGTGGAAAGCACCATCTGGCAACGCCAGGCTGCCCACAGCCCTGATATTCTACGGAAGGCGTACTTTAATTCCCAAGCCAGGCGCATGCTGAGCTACGAACAGCACGCCTGCCAGAACGTCGCCCACGTCATCGCAGTCTCGGATGCCGACGCCGACCGCATGCGCTCGCTGTATGGGGTCTCTCATATTTCCGTGGTTCCTACCGGGGTGGATGTAGACTTCTTCGCTCCGCCCGCGGCTGTCACGCGTTCTTCCGATCTCGTCTTTGTCGGCTCCATGGAATGGCTGCCTAATGTCGATGGCGCGCACTATTTTGTGCGCGAAGTGCTGCCGCTCATTCGACGGACGCGTCCGGATTGTTCCCTAGTGCTGGCGGGCCGCGCGCCCACAGCCGAAATCCGCGCGCTTGCTCAAGCCGACCCGCGGATCAAGGTCACCGGTACCGTGCCCGATATACGCCCGCACGTGTGGGAAGCCGCCGTGTCCATCGTCCCCCTCCGCATCGGAGGAGGAACGCGCCTCAAGATCTACGAATCGATGGCTGCCGGCACGCCGGTCGTATCCACCAGCATCGGCGCGGAAGGCCTCCCGCTGCGGGACGGCGAGCACCTTTTCTTGGCCGATAATCCTGCTTCATTTGCCGAACGTTGCTTCGAACTTCTGGAACAGCCCGCGCTTGCGGAGAGAATGTCCGCGACTGCGCGCCGCCTGGTCGCCGCGGAATTTTCTTGGGAACGCGTCAGCCGCAGGTTTGAAGATGTCCTCGAATCCGTGACGGTGAAATCATGAGGCTCCGCACACTGGATTTTGCCGGTCTCGCCATCGCCATTCTTTTATTCGTGGTTCTGTTCCGCTTCCTGCCCTCTTCGTCACCCTACCTGTACGACGAAGCCGACTATATGTCCGCCGGGTCGCGGGGCATCCTCGCGAACTATCTGGATACGCCTTCGCTCTCCATGCTCGACTTTTTCCGGCTCGGCCGCGACGTCGGCTTGCAGAAGCAGCAGCGCTCCTCACTTTCGGACATCGTCCGCACCAGCGGAGACGTGAGTTTCCTGCGCCATTTTCATGGGCCGTTTTACTACTACTACCTCGCGTCGGTCGGCGCGCTGACCGATCGCGCCGAGTACCGCATGCGAGCGGCTGGACTGCTGTTCCATATCCTGACCGCGGTCGCGATCTACATCGCCTGTGTTTGGCTGCTTGGAACAGACGGCCGCATGATTGGCTCCATTGCCGCGTTGCTGGTCCTGCTTAGCTTCGCCAATTTAAAGACCGCCACGCAGATTACCCCCCACATTCCTTACGTTTTTTTCTCCGTTGTCTCCTTGCTCTTCTTCGCGGCCTACCTCAAACAGAGCCGCGACCGTCAGGGAGCGGTTTCTCACTTCGCCTGGTACACCTCCGTCATCGCCTTTACCCTCGCACTGGCGAGCGTCGAGTACGCGGTCCTGCTTCCCGTCACGTTCGTAGTCTGTCTGTACAGCTATCGCAGATCCCTCTTCTCCGGCTGGGTGCGGCAGGACTGGATCGCATTTGTAAGCCGGACGCTAGCCCTGTTCCTGGGAACACTTTTCGTGTTGTGGCCCGCCGGGGTGCTCAAGCTCTCGGCGGCCAAGGCATACTTCTACATCGTCTATTTGACCTTGAAACGCGCCGGAGCTTACGGCGACACTTCGGTTCTCGATGCCTGGCGGCTTCGCCTTCATACCGCCCCGTTCGATTACGCGATTGTCGCGATATTCACGATCGCGGCCGTACTGTTCTATCGCCGCCTTCCACACCGCTATCTGGTGCTGCCGTGCCTGGTGTACGGCGGCCTCATGTTTCTGACCACTGCAAAGAACACATCGCTCAACTACACCTACGTCTCTTCGTTGCTGCCGCCGCTGTTGATTGTCAGCGCCGTGGTCTTGGTCTGGCTCCTCTCCATGTTGCCAGCCGCGCCTAGGATTGCGGCCACGGTGGCGTTCCTGGCGCTGGTCCTGTTTGGAACATACTGGGAAGTCTTCCGTCCGGGCGCTCGATCGCCGGAGCGTAATACCCTCGATACCGTCGTGGAGTTTGTACGAGATCATCCGGAATGGCAGAACCGGCGTGTCCTGGTGCCCTTCGACTACCTCGCCGTTTTTGATTATTATTTCCCCGCCATGACGGTGCGCGCGTACCTGCCGGATGCGACCCCGCCCGCCATCGTAGAAACCTTCGAAAAGAATTCTTCGGAAGCGCTGCTGTATGCGGGCATGCCTGACCCGGCGCTCGATCACTTGGCGCTGGGACAACGCACCGGCCCACCGGAAGTGATCTGCAATTCGACCGTGCCCCGCGGCCAGATGGAGTTCTTCCCGCCGCGATAGGAATTGATGCCGATCTTCCCTTTCATATTCCTGTTTTCGGCGGCGCTGCTCATCTACGTGATCGCGGGATATCCTCTGCTGCTTCTCCTGTTTCGGCGCTCGGCGCCGCCCATCCGCAAGGCGTACGTCCCGCGCACCGTCTCGATGCTGATCGCCGTGTATAACGGCGAGGCATTCATTCGCAGGAAGCTCGAATCGGTCTTGAGCCTCGACTATCCGCGCGAGTTGATGGAAGTGATGGTCGCCTCCGACGGTTCGACCGACTCGACCGAGAGTATCGTTGAGGAATTCGCGCCGCGAGGTGTGCGCCTGCTGCGGGTCCCGCGCGGAGGCAAGGCTGCGGCCCTCAATGTCGCGATTCCTCAGCTTACAGGGGAGATTCTGGTGCTCACCGACGTTCGCCAGCCGCTCGCACCGGATTGCCTCCGTCATCTGGTAGCGTGTTTTTCGGATCCTACCGTGGGCGCGGTCAGCGCCGAGCTCCAAATCCTGGAAGGGGAGCGCCACGAGGAAGCCGACATGGGCCTTTACTGGCGTTATGACGTCTGGATTCGGAAACAGATGAGCCGCATTGGATCGACCTTTGGCGCTAATGGCCCGTGCTACGCGATGCGCCGCGAACTGGCGGCTCCGCTGGCTCCCGATATGCTCCTGGATGACGTAATGCTTCCGCTCGGCGCATTTTTCCGAGGCTATCGCTTGATCATCGAACCCGCCGCCCATGCCTTTGATTTTCCTACAGGGCTAGGGTCGGAGTTTCGGCGCAAGATGCGGACTCTCGCAGGTCTTTGGCAGGTGTTCTATCGCGTCCCCGCTCTGCTGAGTTCAGCCAACCCGATGCGGTTTCATTTCGTATCGCAGAAATTGGGCCGACTGCTGATTCCCTATGCGATTATCGGCGTAACCGCCTCCGCCTTCGGATTGCCCGAGCCTTGGCGCAGGCTGGCCTTATGGGGACTCGGCCTGTTCTACGGCTTAGGTCTGGTCGATTTGGTGGTGCCGCAACAGATCCCGCTGAAGCGGATCACTTCGCCGATCCGCACTTTCCTAGTCCTCTCCGCCGCCACGTTCTGTACCATCATTGTGCTGTTTGTGCCGCCCCAGCGCCTATGGAAAGTCACCACCGTCAGCCGCCCAAAGAGCAACTCAACGGACGAGTTCGGTGGCCTTGAACATCCGGTAGACTAGCGGCACGTCGACGAACAACAAGACCGTCATCACCACGGCGCACAACGTCACCGCGATCATCAGGACCGGCTCGCGATAGAGTCCTTCCGGTCTCTGCGCGGCGCTGTTCGGCCGGAAAGCCAGCGAGAAATAATTCGCCATAACCCAGGAAATCAGGGGAAACGCCAGAATCAGCTCCATGCGGTAACGGATCAGGAAAGCCCCAAAAAACAGCATGGAGCTCGAGGCATAAAACAGGATCGACACCAGCAACCGCTCCGACGTGTAATGCGCGAACGACTTTCGATACGCCGCGCTCCGCGCCGCATCGGCGATTTCACGATATTCGGCATACCGCTTGATCGCCATAAAGTAGCACCCTACCATCCAATAGGCCACTAGCAGCGAGGCCGGCGGCACTGCGGCCGTTCCAGTCAGATACCAGCCCGCGAGCATCCTCAGCGGATTGTTGATTGCCTCCGAGAGCACGTCCAGATACGGCAGATCCTTGCTGCGGACCGGCGGGATGTTATAGATGCATCCCATCACCCAGAGCGCAGCCATGCTCAACGTGAAGGGCAGGGAAATTCTCCAGCTCAGAGCCAACCCCGCCACCATGAAGGCCAGCCACTCCGCATAAGCCCATGGAATGCTCACCTTGCCCGCTGGAACGGGCCGCATACACTTGGTCGGATGCGTCCGATCATGGGGGGCGTCCAGAATCTCGTTGATCACGTAGTTGCTCGATGCGATCAACCCCACGGCCAGAAATCCGATCAATATCGTCCAAAGATCCAGCGCGCCCCACCGGCTGCGGTCGATGGACAGCGCCACTACGATCCCGGGCAGAACGAACACGTTCTTCACCCAGTGGTCGAATCGGGCGATCGCCAGGTGCCCCTTCAGAGTCGGCCGGACAACCGACGGCAGGATTTCGGTTTCTCTAGTGTTCCCTACGTTCGCCACGGATTACATTTCCAAGTTCGGGATAGGACGAAAAGACGAGCCAATCACCATTGCTCTGTCTGCCTTCGGGATCGAGAATCGCACATGCGACTCCCGCTCGGCGGGCGGCTTCGGCGTCCACCTCCGGCCGATCGCCAATGTACAGAGCATCCTCAGGCCTTGTATTCAACCGATGGAGAGCCACTTCCAGACTCCGCGCATCGGGCTTAAACCTTTGTACTTCAGCATCTTGCGCTGTCACCACTGTTTCAAAATAACCTCGCAAGCCCATGACCTCCAACTTCTTTTCGGCTGGATAGTCCGAAACCACTCCCAGCCTCAATCCGCGCTGTTTCGCTCCCGCCAATACGGCTTCCAGCCCTTCCCACATCGCACCCGCCAGCAGGTCCAGTGGACGTTCCTCCATCCACAGCGCGACCATCTGGCGCAGCTCCTCGACGGGCAGCCCCGTCCGCCGCGAGGCCAGTTGGAGCTGCTGGTCGGCAATTCCGTCCCCGTTCCCCGGCGAACGCCGTAGTTCTTCCTGAGCCTGGCGATAGGCCCCTAACCCCCGCAATACCTTCCATCCTTGCATCGGCTGCGCGAGGCAGGACTTTAGAAGCCGCCCTGCCATCCGCCGCCGGATCATGCTTTGTTTGTATAGTGTGCCGTCGAGGTCGAACAGAAGCGCCTTGAAGTCTCGGGATTCAATTCGCATTCCAGAGTTTCTGAATCCAGGCGGCCTTTTCGAGGTCGAGCGAGTGTTCCACGTTCACCCGAAGGCGCTGCTCCGTGTCCCCGGCCTCGCTGGATTCGACCTCGCCTAGATACAGCGTCTCCTTCGTTTCGAATTCCACGAGCGCGCCGCGCCCGATCGGATCCGGCCCTTCCACCGCCAGTTCCGCGAATCTCCCTTCGATTCCGACCAAACGCCCTGTAAATCGAGTTTCCGGGCTTTTAATCACCGCGAGGGAGATTCTTTGGCAACTCATCTAACACTCCCCAGAATACGACGATAAGCACAGCGATGCTCGAACTAATGTTCGCGTACCTTTTTGCCGTTGTAATGATATCGATCCAGTACTATCTGGCTCGACGCAATCAAAGGCAGGGGTGGACCAAACTAAGGACGGAGCAAAGACACCCGCAGGAGGCGCTAATGAAGCCATCGCCAGTGAATATCGACCCTTTCGAAGATGATCGCCCCTTCCGGCACCTTGCCGAGCTCGAGGCGCTGAACCGTGCCCTGACCGAGTACCATGTCCCCCAGAAGCCCGAAATCGCGGAAGTCGAGATGGAGAAAGTCGAAGTGCGGCGTAACGCGCCGCGGCCGGAGGCTCGCGGCGAATCTTCACGGTTCTAGAACCCCCAGAACTGTTTTCGCGGGTTGTATCTTGACACCCTCTTCGGCAACCCTTGAGAATAAGGCATTGGAGAAGGTGTGACCGAACTGATGTGGCTGGCCCTTAAGGCCTTCCTTGCATGCCTGATCCTTACGCCGATTTTCCGCGATATTTTCCGGGCGTACAATGTCGTGGACAAACCCGACTTGGGGCGGAAAGTACACGTGTATCCGATCCCCCGAGTAGGGGGCATTCCGATCGCGCTTGCGTACGCCATTGCGCTCTTCCCGTTTTCGTCCGGTGGATCGTTACCCTGGAACGGAACGGCGTCGCTCGCCTGGAGACTCGGCCCTGCGGCATTTCTGGTCTTCGCCACCGGTCTGATCGATGATCTGTTCGGACTGAAGCCCTGGCAGAAACTCCTCGGGCAGCTCGGCGCCGCTGGACTCGCGTATTGGGCCGGCGTCAGCATCATCTCGTTGTTTGGGTACGATGCTCAAACCTGGTGGAGCCTGCCCTTGACGATCCTGTGGCTCCTGGTTTGCACCAATGCCTTTAATCTGGTCGACGGACTGGACGGGCTCGCCGCAGGAATGGCCCTCGTAGCCTCGTTGACGCTGTTTGCGGCGGCATTGATTTATCACGACCAGCCGTTGGCGATGGCGACGTTTCCCCTCGCGGGCGCCCTGCTCGGGTTCCTGTGTTACAACTTTAACCCGGCCACCGTGTTCCTGGGCGATTCCGGAGCTCTCCTGATCGGCTTTCTTCTGGGATGCTTCGGCCTGGTCTGGTCGCAAAAATCGGCCACTCTGCTGGGCATCACGGTGCCGTTGCTGGCGCTGAGTGTCCCTTTGCTCGACGTTTCGCTCGCCGTGCTGCGGCGCTTTCTCCGGAACCAGCCGATCTTTTCGGCCGACCGCGGGCACATCCATCACCGCTTGCTCGACCGGGGCTTGACTCCGCGTAACGCTGTTCTCGTGCTCTATCTCCTTGCCGGCCTGGCCGCCGCCTTCGCGCTCCTGGTAACGCTGCCTTACGGCGGGCGCTATCGCGGCATCGTCATCCTCGTATTTTGCGCGCTGGCCTGGATCGGCATTCGTCAGTTGAAGTACGCCGAGTTCGAAGTGGCCAGACAGTTCTTGTTTGGTGGCGAAATGTTGCGCACGCTCGGCGGACGGCTCCGCTTGCGCCGGTTTTCGCAGGAGCTGCGCGCGGTTCGCAGCGAAGATGACTGCTTCCAGGCGATCGAGAACGCCGCCCGCGATTTCGGCTTCGCGTCCGTCGAGCTTCGCTTGCACGGCCGGATCTGGCGTCAGACCATGTCCGACGTCGATTCGCCGCAGTGCTGGTCCCTGACCGTTCCGCTCGGCGAGAAGGATTCCGTGACGCTTTGGCGGTCTTTTGACAGCGAAGTTCTGTCGATGATGGTGTCGGCGTTCGTCGACGCGATTCGCCAGGATTTGCGGACCAAGCTTCAGGAAATGGACTCAGTCGCCGCTAACGGCTGAGACTTTCCGAGGTAAACGATCCGATCAAACTGACCACGTGCTCGATCTGCTCCGGCGCGAGCTCAGAATAAATCGGGAGCGCCAGCGTGGATTGCGCGAGTTGCTCACTGACCGGAAACGCACCCGCCTGATAGCCGAGATCGGCAAAGCAAGGCTGTTGATGCAGGGAAAGCGGGTAGTAGATCTCGCACCCCACACCATGGCTCTTCAAGTAAGCCTGCAACCCGTCCCGATCTTGCGGGCAGCGGATGACGAACTGATTATAGATATGGCGGGTCTGGTAAGCGGCCGGCCGTGGCGGAATCACGGGAATGTTCTGTTCCGCGATCAGCTTGCGATACAGATCCGCGTTGCGAGCCCGCCCGGCGCTCCAGCCATCGAGATAATTTAGCTTAACGCCCAGAACCGCGGCCTGGATAGCATCCAGCCGTGACGCCACGCCCACCCATTGGTGGAAATACGTGTTGGTCCGGCCGTGCACGCGTAGCGCGCGCAGTTTTTCCGCGAGCGCCGCATCGCCGGTGGTGCAAAGTCCGCCGTCTCCGAACGCGCCCAGGTTTTTGGTCGGATAAAAACTGAAGCAGCCGATGGTCCCGAGGCCACCCGCGCGCCTACCCTTGTACTCCGCGCCAATGGATTGGGCGGCATCTTCGATCACCGCGAGATTCCTTCGCGCCGCGATCTGGTTGAGCGTATCCATATCGGCGCAGCCCCCGAACAGATGCACCGGCAGGATCGCCTTGAGCTTGGGATGCTCTTCGATCGCTTGCTCCACCTGGCTCATGTCCATGTTGAACGTCTCGGGCTCGACGTCAACAAAGACCGGCCGCGCTCCGGCTAGCGAAATCGCACCAGCAGTCGCGAAGAACGTATACGGCACGGTCAACACTTCGTCGCCGGGACCAATATCGAGCGCTTTCAGCGCGAGCAGAAGCGCATCTGACCCGGAAGCGCATCCCACAGCGTGCGGAACGTTGCAATAGGCGGCGATCCGTTCTTCAAACCGCCGCACTTCTTCGCCCAGAATGAATTTCTGCGAACCCACCACCCGCGCGATCGCGGCCATCACTTCATCGTGCAACGGGCGCGTTTGCGCCGCGAGATCCAATAGCGGAACTTCCAATGCGATTGCCGTCATGCTCTCTTTCATCACTGGTCTCATGATATTCCTGCTCCGTGTTCACCGCCCAGATATTCGATTGATCCGTCCGCCCCTGAACCAGGTTGTCGACGGCGGTCATCGCGGTGAGCATGGAGTGGTCCTGGTTATTGTACTTGTGCATTCCGTTCCGGCCGATCAGGAACAGATTCTCGAACCGCATGATCCAGCTCTGCAGTTCGCTGAAGCGATCGTAAGTGCCGAAATAACAAGGATAAGTCTTCGGCATCCGAAGTACACAGCCATCCATGACTTTCGAAGTTTCAATAATACCGATCTTGGCGAGCTCGCCCTTCGCGAGCTCGATCATGCGCGAGTCATCCAGCTTCCAGAGGTCGTCTTTGTCGAAACAAAAATACTCGAGGCCGATCCAAACCTTCGCCGGGTCGGCCACCATGTAGGGGCTCCAGTTATTGAACACTTGTAGACGGCCCACCAGGACGTCGGGTTCCTGAATGTAAATCCAGTTGTCCTCGATAAGCCCCGCGCCGCTTGCATCCCGGATTTTCAGTTCCTCAACGAGAAGCCCTACGGTGATGAAGTCCCGGTACATCAGGCCGTCGCTGATTTCCCTGACGTGTTCCGGAACAGGCTGATCCAACGCCCGGGTGAGTTCCTGAATCGGCATCGTGGAAAAAAAGAAGTCGCCCTCAAATGTGCGCCGCTCGCCCGTCTTGGCGTTCACCGCTTCCAGTCCGCGGACGCAATCTCCACCAGTGAGAATTCGCGACGCCTCAAAGCCGCAATGGATTTCGCCGCCTTGCTCCTTCACCCGCCGAGCCACTTCTTCCCACATCTGGCCGGGTCCAAACTTGGGGTACATAAATTGCTCGATCAGAGAAGTCTCGACGTCTTTTTGCGCAATCTCGCTGTTATTCCGCAGGCTCTGCCGCACAAAATGCACGACCGTCTTGAGAATCGAGAGTCCCTTGATTCGCTGCGCGCCCCATTCCGCGCTGATCTGCTCGCAGGAGATCCCCCAGACTTTTTCCGTATACGATTTGAAAAACGTGAGGTACAATTCGCGACCAAAGCGATTGATGAAGAACTGTTCGAGATTGGTCTCATTGCGGATCGGAAAAGCGGCCGCACGCAGATAGCTGAAGCCGATCCGCGCGGCCTTCCACAACCCGAGTTTCGAAAGCGTGTCGGCGCTCAGCCGGATCGGATACTCGAAAAACATGCGGTTGAAAAAGATCCGGGACTTGCGGCGGCGCAGCAGCATCACGCTGTCGGTTTGCGCCGGGTCCGGTCCCTTGACCGGAGTCTCGACCGAACGCGACTTGCCCTGATAAGCGATTCGCTCGCTGCCGTTGGCCCGATGCTCCATGGGCAGGATGTCGAGCCACCACTGCATCACCCGGTCCGACTTTGAGAAGAAACGATGCCCGCCGATATCAATCCGGTTGCCGCGATAAGCCACCGTGCGGGAGATTCCGCCCATGTATTCGCTCTTCTCGATCACGATCGGGATTATGTCGGTCCGCCGCAACAACTCCAGTGCCGCGGTTAACCCCGCTGGCCCGGCCCCTATGATGATGGCTTTTCGCATGGTACTTAGGGTCAGGTAGTACTCAAATGGTAACCTTCCCATGTGAAGATCGGCATAACTTGCTATCCAACTTATGGTGGAAGCGGAATTGTTGCCACCGAACTTGGGTTGGAGTTGGCCGCTCGCGGCCACGAGGTGCATTTCATCAGTTATGCCCACCCCATCCGCCTCGATTACGGGCTCCCTCGCATCCATTATCACGAAGTGGAGGTTTCCACATATCCACTGTTTCAATACCCGCCGTACTGCCTCGCCTTGGCTTCGCGGATGGCGGAAGTAGCGGCCTGCTACCACTTGGATCTGTTACACGTGCATTACGCCATCCCTCACTCGATTTCCGCTTTGCTCGCAAAGCAGATGACTTCGACCCGCGGTCTGCCGTTCTTGACCACGTTGCACGGAACCGATATTACTCTGGTCGGCGTTGACCGTTCTTATTTCCTGATCACGAAGTTTTCGATCGAACAATCGGATGGCATCACGACCATCAGCGAGTCCCTGCGTGAGCGAACCGTGGAGGTTTTCGGGATCGCGAACGAAATCCGCGTAATCCATAATTTCGTGAACTGCGATCTTTATCGCCCGAACCCGGAGATGCGGCGCAAGCGGGAGACTCTACTTCACGTCTCGAACTTCCGGCCGCTGAAGCGGATGCTGGACTGCATTCGCATTCTGTCCGAGGTGCGAAAGTCGACACCCCCCCGTTTGCTTATGGCCGGCGACGGACCCGAGCGCGGTCCGGCGGAAATGCTCGCGCGGGAGCTAACCGTAGAAGCTTACGTCGATTTTCTAGGCAAACAGGACCATATCGAGAGGCTGATTCCGCAAGCTGACGTCCTCCTGATGCCGAGTGAAACCGAGGCCTTCGGATTGGCCGCACTCGAAGCGATGGCCTGCGGAGTCCCGCCGGTGGCGACGCGCACCGGAGGAGTTCCCGAGCTGATTACCGATGGCGTGGATGGATTCCTGGAACCGGTCGCCGATATCGCCGCCCAGTCCGCACGCGTCGTTTCGCTACTGACGGATGACGCACTCTACGAACGCATGTCCAAGGCGGCGCGCCACACCGCCGAGACGCGCTACACGACGTCCCTGATCATTCCGCAATATGAACGGTATTACGGGCAGGTGTGCGCATGAAGCTTCTGGCCATCGGCGCTCACCCCGACGATATCGAGTTCGGCTGCGCGCCGGTTCTCATCAATGAAATCAAGAAGGGAAACCAGGTGGACCTGCTGGTCCTCTCGCGAGGCGAAGCCGGTTCGAGCGGCACGCCGAATCAACGTGAGCAAGAGTCACGAAGAGCCGCGCGCCTGATGGGCGCCTCCGTCAAAATTCTGGATTTCGGAGGCGATTGCTATCTGCAATACACTCCCGAGAATTCGCTGCGGATCGCTGCCGAGATCCGAGAGCTTCAACCGGCGATCGTCCTGGCACCGCATACCGAGGAAAACCAGCACCCCGATCATGCTGTCGCCGGACGAATCACTCGCGATGCTTGCCGCCTGGCTCGCTATGGAGGGCTCGGGCCGCTCAAGCACCTGCCGGTGCACAACGTCGGGGTGTTGTACTTCTACCACATCACGCGGCATCTCGATCCACCGGACATCGTCGTGGATATCGGCGAAGTGGTGGACGAATGGGAAGCGGCGATGAACTGCCACGAAAGCCAGGTCAGCACCAAGAGTTACATCGACCTGCAAAAGAGCGCCGCGCGCCTGCTCGGATTGACGATTGGCGTCGAGTACGCGCTCGGCTTATATGCCAACGATCCGATTCGAGTGAGCCACCTTTCGGATCTCACGCTGTCTTCGCGGAACTTTTGAACTGAACAAACTCGACGTCGCCGCCCAGCCAGATCGTTGAGTGGGTTTGAAACTCCGGACGTTTTTCCGGGTAATCCGTGCGGTAATGAGCACCCCGGCTTTCGCGCCGGGCCAGGGCGCATCGCGCGATCAACCCCGCCACCGTGTGAAGATTCCGGAGTTCGTAATCGGCGCGAGCCGCGCCCTCGCGCGGAGAAGTCTTCACGTCCAGCAACTCGATCGCCCGCTGCAAGTCGGTCCCGCTTCTCAAAACGCCGCAATGCTCCCAGGCAAGCAGTCGCAGCGCCGGCTCCGCGATTTCCGGGAACGTTTCAACGACCCGCGGCCCGGCGCTGGTCGCGGCGGACCACTGCTCGCGCATCGCGCGCCCCGCGCGCTCTCCAAAAACCACGCCTTCGAGCAGCGAATTGCTGGCCATCCGATTCGCGCCATGAACACCGGTGCATGCCACTTCGCCTGCGGCGAAGAGGCCGGCGATGCTTGTCCGCCCTTCGAGATCCGTCCGGATGCCGCCCATCGAATAATGCGCAGCGGGCGACACCGGGATGGGCTGAATTCCGATATTGATTCCATACCGCAGGCACGTCTCGTAAATGCGCGGAAAGCGCGTCCGGATGCGGTCGGCCGCGTTGAGGTGCGTAAGATCGAGCCAGACGTGTTCCGCGCCGGTGCGCCGCAATTCCGAAACGATACCACGGGAGACGACATCGCGAGGCGCGAGTTCCCCCATCGGGTGGTAGCGCGCCATGAACCGGTCGCCCGCGGTATTGATCAGTCGTCCGCCTTCCCCGCGCAAGGCTTCGGAGACGAGAAACCGCGGGGCGCCTGGAATCTTAAGAGCGGTTGGATGAAACTGCACAAACTCGAGGTCCGCGATTTCGGCGCCCGCTCGAAATGCCGCCGCGACGCCGTCACCGGTCGCCACATCGGGATTCGTCGTATCGCGAAACACCCGGCCAAATCCTCCCGTCGCCAGCAGGACCGCGCGAGCGCGCACTTCGACGCGAGTTCCCGCGGCCGCATCCCAGACCATCGACCCGGTCACCGCTCCGCTGCTGCCAACAGTGAGATCGATCATTGCCGCGAAACTTCGAAACTCGATACTTGGAAACGACGCAGCCCTTTGATACAGAGTACGGGCGATCTCCTGGCCGGTCGAATCTCCATGCGCATGCAGCACTCGGCTGCGGCTGTGCGCGCCCTCACGAGCGAACAAGAGCCGCCCATCCTCGCGGTCGAATTCCGCGCCCCAATGGATCAACTGTTCGATCGCGGCGGGTCCGGAGGCCACCAGACTATGGACCGCGTCGGGCTCGCACAACCCATCACCCGCGAGTAAGGTGTCCTGCTCATGCAACGCGATCCGGTCGTCGTTGCTCAGTGCCGCCGCAATCCCGCCCTGGGCGTATTCCGAGGCCGATTCGCGCAAGCTGTCTTTGGCGATCACCAGAACGCGGCCGACCGAGGAAAGCTCTATGGCGGCGCGAAGCCCGGCGACGCCAGCGCCCACCACCAGAAAATCGGTATTCAATTGCTCGAGGGTTCCCGTAATGCTTCCATCGTACCAACGCACCCTGAACGCGCCACAATACAGATGTGCCGCCGCTAAAGGGTTCGTTTTGGGTTCTCGTACTTTACGATGTTGCCGAACAGATCCAGCTCGACAAGCTTCGCGGCATTGTCGGCGCTGAACCGCCCCGGCGCGAGCCGAGCTTCAAGCATCCCGCGCCGGAATACGTCCGCTTCGAACGTCCGCCGGTGGTCGGCTACCTTGATCCGGTATCTCTCTCGACCGGAGAGCGGTTTCAAAGCCGGATCAAATACTTCGACTACGGGGTGGTCAGCGTGGAGCTGGAGCTGAGCTTCGAAGCCGATTGGAGCGACCTTGTCCGCTTGTCCAACCGCTGGATCGCTGCGCCCGAAATCGAAAAATGCACCGGCGACCTGGTCCGCACGCATCTCGAACGCGCCCGGCCCGCCTTGATTCAACCGTATGAGTCCCGGCTCAGCGAAGATTATTACGTGATTCATTTGCGAGAAGCCCTGGACGGCGACGGTATCCCGTTGTCGGCTTCCTCCATGCTCGCGACGCGTGGCGCCCAGATCGCTCAGATCGTCCGCGGCGAATCTCAGGCTCTTTCGGAACCCGAGCGCAATGAGGCGCTGCAATCGAGCCTCTCTTACTATCCGAACGACATGCTCGTGGTCGGGTGGGTGGCGGCTTTGGTTTACGACACGCCTGAAGGCGCTGCGCCCGCGATTCAATTGCTCGAGTACGCGAATACGCAGTTGCTCGAATTCCGCCATTACGACGACCTGCTGACCAGGGTGCTGGGCGACGTCTATAAAATGCTCGAGCACAAGGGCGGGTTCCTGCGCCGTTGGAAAATGGCCGGTCAGGCGGAGCGCCTGAACACCATGCGCCTCGATGTCATCGAGTTGACCGAACGCTCCGATAACGCCATCAAATTTCTAAGCGACATGTTTTACGCCCGCGCATACCGCATTGCGGCCGCCAAAGTGGGCGTGACCGATTATCGCAACCTGGTGGAGCAAAAGCTGCGCACCGCAGGCGAGCTCTATGACTTCATGGTGAACGAGTTTCATCAGGCCCGCGCCTTCGTTCTGGAGGCCATGGTCGTGGCCATCCTGGTAATCGAACTAATTCATCTGTTTGGCGGCGGCCGGTGATATGCTCAGGATAGGCTTGGCAGCATGACTTTTCGTCGAACGTGGTGGCAGTTGGGGATGGCCGTTGCAGCTCTCACTTCGTTGTACGCCTTCCAAAAGCCGTTCCGCGTGTATCGGAGCATGGAGGCCTACGACAACATTCCGATGCCGGCCGATTACCAGGAGAAGACCGAATTTATCTTCGCCCGCTTGATGTATCCTCCGCACCCCAACGGCATGTTCAGCCGTCCGTTCCGCTACGGCGGATCCATCGATTGGAGGGAAGGCGGAACCAGTTGGTCCCAGGATTATCCGCGAGCGGACCGCCACTTCGCGGCAGCGCTTCGGCGTCTCACCCGAACACACACCCGCTCGGTGGAACAGCCCGTGAACCTGGACGACGGCGATGACGTGTTCAATTGGCCATGGCTCGCCGCCGGCGAGATGGGCGATTGGAAACTGACCGACGCTCAAGCAAAAGTGCTGCGCGAATATCTGCTTCGCGGCGGATTCCTCTATCTCGATGATTTCTGGGGAACCCAGGAATGGGAGCGCTTCGACGAGAGCATGAAGCTGGTTTTTCCGGACCGGCCCATTGTGGAGATCGACGACAAAGACGCGATTTTCCACAATGTTTATGACCTGGACGAGCGGTATCAGATTCCGGGCGAGTGGGCCATCCGGCAGGGCCGCATGTATCGCGCGGACGGATTCCGTGCGTACTGGCGCGGGATCTACGACGATCACGGGCGCGTGATGGTCGCGATGTCGTTCAACTCCGACATCGGCGACTCCTGGGAGTGGGCCGACGATCCGTACTATCCGGAAAAATACTCCGCGCTGGGCATTCGAGTGGGTGTCAATTACGTAATCTACGCAATGACTCACTAAGAATGCCGGCCACGTTCGACGCGATCATCATCGGAACCGGACAGGCCGGTCCGTCGCTTGCCGGACGCTTGACCGCGGCTGGGATGAAGGTCGCGATCATTGAGCGCCATCTGTTTGGCGGCACGTGCGTCAACACCGGTTGCATTCCCACCAAAGCGATGATCGCGAGCGCCTATGCCGCTCATCTCGCCCGCCGGGGAGCCGAGTATGGAGTGAACATTCCGGGCGAAGTGACCGTCGATATGCAGCGGGTCACGATCCGTAAGGCCGAGATTTCAGCCAAATCGAGGACCGGAGTCGAGAGCTGGCTGAAGCATAGGCGAACTGCACGGTGTACGAGGGCCACGCGCGTTTTGTTTCCGCTAAGGAAGTCCGCGTCGGTTCGGAAACGCTGAGCGCGGATCGGATCTTTATCAACGTCGGCGGACGCGCGGTGATTCCACCTCTCACGGGAATCGAGCAGGTTCCTTTCTTCACGAATAGTTCCATGATGAGCGTCAATTTTCTGCCCGCCCATCTGATCGTCGTGGGCGGAAGCTACATTGGACTCGAATTCGGGCAGATGTTCCGCCGCTTCGGCAGCGAAGTGACCATCATCGAAATGGGTCCGCGCCTGGTGCAGCGTGAGGATGCAGACACCTCCGATGCCATTCTCGAAATTATGGAAAACGAAGGAATCCACGTTCGCCTGAACGCGAAATGCCTCGCTTTATCGAAGAGCGGCGAGGAGATCTTAGCGAAAGTGGATTGCACGGAGGGCGAACCCGAAGTTGCCGGCTCGCACGTGCTAATGGCCGTCGGACGCCGCCCGAACACAGATGATTTGGATCTCGAAGCTGCCGGCGTGAAGATGGATGAGCGCGGCTACATCCCGGTAGATGATAACCTCCGCACTAACGTGCCAGGAATATGGGCGCTGGGCGATTGCAACGGTCAAGGCGGGTTCACGCACACCTCGTACAACGATTTCGAAATCGTCGCGGCCAACCTGCTGGATCACGATGATCGCCGCCTCAGCGATCGCATCCGAACGTACGCGTTGTATATCGACCCGCCGCTCGGACGAGCGGGCCTAACCGACACGCAGGCGAAGGAAACCGGGCGCAAGCTGCTCGCCGCGAAACGTCCCATGACCAAGGTGGGGCGCGCGGTTGAGAAGGGCGAAACGCAAGGATTCATGAAGATCGTGGTCGACGCCGAATCGAAGAAGATTCTAGGCGCTGCAATCCTTGGCACCGGCGGCGACGAAGCCATTCACTGCATCCTGGATGTCATGTATGCCAAAGCGCCCTACACGCTGCTGCAGCGTGCAATGCACATTCACCCGACTGTCTCAGAGCTGATTCCCACGCTGCTCGGAGAGCTCAAGCCAATTTAGGAGAATTTTATGACCCTTTCTAAAGCGACGTTTAAAGTGATTTCGTTCGCGGCGCTTACGCTCAGTCTGCGCGCGGCGGCTCCTCCGGCCTGCGACCCGGATAACGGCGGGCTCAAGCTTCCCGAAGGTTTTTGCGCATTCGTGGCAGCCGACGGAATCGGTTCCGCCAGGCATGCAGCGGTTGCGCCGAACGGGGACCTCTATGTCGCCATCATGGGCCGAAATAAGGGCGGTGTCGTTGCGCTTCGCGACAAGGACGGCGACGGACGCTTCGAAACGAAAGAGACCTTTGGCGAGGCCAGTAGCACCGGCATTGTGGTTCGCAATGGATATCTGTACGTGGCGACCACCACGACGGTCGAACGCTACAAATTGACTCCGGGCGAATTGAAGCCGGCCGGTCCGCCCGAGATTATCGTCAGCGGCTTGGCCGCGGGGCGCGAGCATGAGGACAAGGGGCTTACGTTCGACGGAAAAGGATCGCTCTACGTGAACGTCGGTGCGCCCTCGAATGCCTGCCAGCCCAGGGACCGGCAGCCGAAACTTGCGGGACAGGACCCGTGCCCGCTGCTTGAAATGCACGGCGGCATTTGGAAATTCGACGAAAACAAATTAGGTCAAAAACAGGAAGACGGCACGCGTTTCGCCACTGGACTGCGCCAGATGCCCGCGATCACCTGGCATGACGGCGCGCTGTATATCGTGATGAACAATCGCGACCAACTCGACACGCTGTGGGGCGACATGTTCACCGGGCAGGAAAACGCGGAACGGCCTGCCGAGCCGATGTACCGCGCCGTGCAAGGGTCGAATTTCGGCTGGCCGTATTGCTTTTACGACTACGGTCAGAAGAAACTCCTGCTGAATCCGGAATACGGCGGCGACGGTAAGACGGTGGGCCGTTGCAGCGAATTCACGCTGCCCATCGCGAGTTTTCCGGCGCACTGGGCTCCCGTCGACGTGATGTTCTATAGCGGCGCGCAGTTTCCGGCGAAATATCGGGGAGGCGCGTTCATCGCGTTTCATGGTTCCTGGAATCGCGCGCCCATGCCTCAAGACGGCTATAACGTGACGTTTCAGCCGTTCTCCGGGGAAAAGCCTTCTGGAGCGTTCGAAGTCTTCGCGAATGGTTTCGCGGGCAAATCGCCGTTGATGAATCCCAATCAGGCGGTGGCGCGCGCCGACGGTGTCGCTCAAGCACTCGACGGATCGCTCTACATCACCGACAGTCAGAAGGGCCGCATCTGGCGCGTGATTTATAAGGGCGGAAAATAAATGAAGATCGGCATTCTCGGCGGTGGAAATGTGGGCGGCGCGCTGGGAGTCGGCTGGGCGAAGCACGGCCACCAGATTGTCTTTGGAGTCCGCGATCCGGCGGCGGCCGATACGCAGGCGATGGTCGCGCAATGCAATGGCCGCGCGACGGTCGGCATCGCGGCCGATGCGGCTGGTTTCGGTGAGGTCGTGGTGAATGCTCTTCCCTGGCCCGCAACCCAGGCGGTTCTGACTTCGCTGGACCTCCGCGGCAAGACTCTGCTGGACGCCACCAATCCGTTCCTGCCTTCTCTCGCAGGTATCGAAGTAGGGACCACCACGTCCGGAGGCGAGCTGGTCTCGCAGTGGGCGGCCGGCGCGCACGTCGTGAAGATCTTCAATACCACCGGTGCGAATAATATGGCGAATCCGGTTTACTCCGGTGAGCCGATTCCCATGTTCTACTGCGGCGATAACGCCGATGCGAAGACCACCGCGGCTGCGCTGGCCAAGGACTTGGGATTCGCACCGGTGGACGTTGGTCCGCTGTCGAATTCTCGTGTGCTGGAACCGCTTGCACTGCTGTGGGTCTGGCTCGCCTACCCCGGTGGATTGGGCCGCGAATTCGCCTTCCAGATCGTGAAGCGATAGCCACAACTTTCTTCCGCGTTTGCTGTTCAAGCTAATAGGAGGAAGTTATGAAACGGATCTGGATCGCAGGAAGCATTCTTTTGGCGACTGCCGCATTCGCTCAGGTAAACGACCGGCGCGAAGACCAGCAGGATCGTATCGCGAACGGTGTTCAATCCGGAGCGTTGACGACCGGCGAAACGAAGTCTCTCGAAGGCCAGGAAGCCAACCTGAACCGGGAGATCCACGATGACCGGCAAGCCAATGGTGGAACGCTGACGCAGCAGGAGCGGCAGCAGGTGAACGGCCAGCAGAACCATCTCAGCAATGAGATCTATGGCGATAAGCACAACGCCAACGTGGCGCATTACGGGAACAATGAAGTGGGCGCGCGCCGCCAGCTTCAACAGGACCGGATTGCGCAAGGAATCCGCAGCGGCAGTTTGAAAGCAGGCCAGACCGCTCGCCTGGAAAACCGGGAGCAGGGCATCAATCAAAAGATCTCCGCGGATCGCCAAGCGAACGGCGGCAAGCTGACGCCGCAGCAACGCGGACAAATCAATCGCGCGCAGAATCGGGCCAGCGGCGCCATCTACCGAGCGAAGCATGGATAATACAGAACCTTGGTTGAGGGGATCCTTGCCCGGTGTGGATCCCCTCACTGCGCCTGTGTTGTTTGCACTGCAACAAGCGCGGGAGGACCTCGATAAGTTCACGACCGGGATTTCCACGGATCGAATCTGGGCGACGTCCTTGGGATTTCATCTCCGCCACATCGCCCGCAGTGCGGACCGCCTGCTGACTTACGCCGAGGGTCGCCAGCTTTCCGTGGTTCAGATGCAGGACCTGCACGATGAGAAGCATCCTGGCGCGACGCGCGAAGAACTCTTGAATGAGATCAATTCGTCCTTCGATCGCGTCGAAGTTTTCATCCGTGCTCTCGATCGCGAGCGGCTGCTGGAGCCAAGAGAGGTCGGCCGCAAGCGTTTGCCTACCACTGTGATCGGTCTGCTGATTCACATCGCCGAACATACCCAACGGCACGTCGGGCAAGCGATCAGCGCCGCGAAACAAGCCTCAACACATGACTGGCCGCAAATTAACGCTAATAAACGCGAATAAAACGATCCTTCTTATTTGCGTTCATCAGCGTTCATCTGCGGCTAAAGCTGCTTTACTGTTTGTAAATAACCCCGCCCTTCATTACAAACTTCACCCGTCGCAGGGATGAGATGTCCTTGGTCGGGTCGCCATCCACGGCGATCAGATCGGCGAACATTCCCGGCTTTACTTCGCCGATCTCCATATGCAGCACGCGTCCGGCGACCGACGTCGCGGCTTTCAGCGCATCCACGGCCGGCATCCCGTAATTCACCATCATCTCGATTTCGCGTGCATTTTCGCCATGCGCGTAGACCCCGACGTCGCTGCCACTCAGAATCGTGACTCCCGCATCGCGCGCCATTTTGAAACTCGCACGCTTGCGGGTGATGCCGGCCGGTTCCGGCTGCTCACCTTTTTTCCAACCCGCATACTGGCTGGTGGCGTCGCCCGCCGCGAGCGTCGGGCACAGCGCGACGTGATGCTCGGCCATCAGCTTGAAAATTTCGGGTGTCCCGCCATCCCCGTGCTCGATGGTCTCCACCCCGGCCAGCGTTGCGCGCCGCATCCCTTCCGGAGTAGACGTGTGGACCGCCACCGGAACGCCCGCGCTTTTCGCGGTCTCCACAGCGAGCTTCATCTCCTCCAGCGAAAAGGTCGGGTGCGCTCCCGGAAGCGGTCCCCAGCGGTAATCGCCGTACAATTTGATCCAATCCGCGCCGTGCCCAATCTGGTCCCGCACCACGCGCGACAGGCTATCGATGCCGTCGGCCTCTTCGGCTCCCTGCGGTATGTGCCACTCGAGCGCAAATCCCTTGGGCTGATAGCTGCCGGTGGCGACAATCGCCCGCGTCGAGACCAGCATTCGAGGACCGGGAATAATCCCTTGATTCACCGCCTGCTTCAGCTCGACGTCGGCATACTGGGCGCCCTCCGTACCTAGGTCGCGAATCGTGGTGAAGCCGGCCATTAAGGTCGCGCGCAGATGATTGACGGCCCGCGCGGCGCGCAGCGCCAATCCCTCATGCGCCACCTGATCGTTCCAGGAAGTTTCGTTGTAGGGGTGCAGCAGGACGTGCGAATGTCCTTCGACCAGCCCCGGCATGAGCGTCACGCCTTGCAGGTCCACGATTTTCGCGCCGGGCGCGTCGACGCTCGCGGCTGGGCCCGCGGCCTCGATGCGGTCGCCCTTTACCCGAATCGCCCAGCCTTCATGGATCGTCTCGCCGTCGAAAACCCTGGCGGACCGGAGAATCGTGGTTTGCGCGTACCCTGCGAAGGGAGTCAGAGTGAGTAAAGCAAATGCCAGGCGCCGCATGGGGCAATTATAGCGGCTACGGGTGGGGCTGCTATAGCGAAAACCGCTTGCTGACGCGCGCGGCTCGGTACAGCAACTGAGCCGCGACCGTGAGGGAGCGGATTAACTACCGGGGAGTGCGCCCTGCCTCCTGAAGCGCACTCCCCGTTCCCCGTCTAGGGCTGGATATGCACGGTGATCGTGTTTTGAGTCGACGAGGTGGTAACACCGGTCACCGTACCCATGCTGATCGTTGCCGTGCCGGTGCTCGTCGGCGGGGTGTACGGCACCGAAACAGTCGAGTTACCGCTTGGGATCGTCACTTGCATGCTGGCCGTCCCCGGCGATCCGATTGTACCCGCAGTCGTGCTGAGATTAGCGGTCGCCGTGGCGTTGCCCGCCAGCGCCTGCTGGGTGAAGAAGCTACTGTCACCGTTCAGGATGCCCACCTCCACGGTGAACGGCGGCTGAAGGTCCGGCGCCACGTCCGAGGCGCTGGTGAAGAGCTGCTGTCCGCCGCCGATACTGATCCCAGCCAGCGCGATGCCCGACGGCTCCAAGGTGATCGTCGAGCTCTTAGGAGTGTATTGTAAGCCCGAACCGCCCGAGACGTAGCTCACTGTATACGTCGCCGTTCCGTTGAAGGCCAATCCATAAATGGCGTAAGACACGCTCGTCGTGTTAGCGAGGATCTTCAGCGGGAGCGAAACGGTGCTTCCAGCGTCCGTTCCCGTGGCCGAGAGGGCTATCGGGCCATTAATCGTGAGCAGGATGTTCACGTCAGAGGTTTGCGCGACCCCGATGCTCACTGTACCGTTGGTTTGCAGGAACTGTCCAACCACGCCACCGTCCTGGATCCCGAAGCTGGGGTTCGTCACCTCCGCCGCGACCGACGCGTAGGCTGAGTTCGCCGCGACGAATCCGGTCGGCACCGTCATGACGGCGATATTGGTGATATCCGGATTCACGTTCGTGCCGCCCGTTAGGGGTGTAAACGTAACGGTGTTGGTATAATTTCCGCCGGACATCGCCACCGTGCCGGGAGCCACCGTTCCGAAGGTGGTGTTGCTGCTGGTGATCCCTACGTTATAGGAAGCGTTGCCGGAGACGCCCGGCGCGACATACTGTACCGTGACCGGATTCTCCTGAGGCGACCCATCGAGCAAGTACGAATACACGGAGATATTCTCGGTAAAGCCGCTCCCGGCGACGCTGAAGAAGAAGTTCCCGCTGATGGGGCTGCCGCCGTTGAGGCCGAGCACGAAGCCGGACTGACCCACCGTTATCGTCCCGTTGGCCGGCGGGAAGCCGTTGCCGCTTACGCTATAGGTTAGTTGCTGGTTGACCGTCCCACCCACCACTTGCACGTAGAAGGGCTGGCTCGTGCTTCCACCGCAGACCACCGGCACTTGGATGGTATTCGTCCCCGCCGAGGCCGACCCGTTCGAAAGCGAGAGTGTCGGGTAATTATTGCTCGTCACCGTGAAGTTGAGGTAGCCCGGGGAACCGCTGCCGCAATTCGCAACGCCAGCCAGCGTGAATTGGACGCTGGTTTCAAGGTTGTTTCCGACGGTGGCACTCTGCGGGGCGATGGATGCCGCTCCCACGGTCACCGGCAAATTGACATACTGGGCCGGCAAGCTGAATCCAGTCGCCTGGCCAAGGTTGATGCTGGCCGCGCCGGTCACGCTCGAGCTGGCCGTGAAGACGGCGGTGGTGCAGCAGCCCCCGCTAGTCATGATGACGGGAGACGGAATCGTGCCGACCGCAGGGCTACCACCGACCACGGAGATCGGTATGGAGGCGGAGAACGTGCCGCCCCGAAGTTGGCCGACCGACACGAAGTTAAAGTTTGAGTCGAGCTGCGCGGCGTATACCGAGAGCGTGGTCGGCACTCCTTCGCTGGTTGACAGGCTGGTCAAGTCGGGTGGCACGGAGCCATCCACTGAGAGGATGAAGCCAGACGGCATCACGTTAAGCGTGCCCGTGCCGCTGGTATAGCCCGGTGCATCGAAAGTAATCGTGCCCGTCACGTTCGCGTTCGACAGCCCCTGCACATAGATGATGACACTGGACTGGCCCGCGCCGATCCCGATCTGCTCGGTCTGAACGCCCCCGGCCTGCCCAAGCAGCACATTGACTCCGTCGGCGGTCGCGGTCACGGTCACTCCGCCGGTGGGCGCGGGTGACGGGAGATTCACCTGAACCTCCGTCACCATATTTTGGCCCACGTTCAGGTTGCTGCCTGAGGTTGGCGTCATGGTGATCGTCCCGGCAGTTGAGCCTGAGCCGCTGCTAGTCAGCAAGTAGCTGGCTGGGGTCGCTACGGCCGTCGGGAAGGTATTGCCGAGCACGGTAACCGCGCTGCCGGGGATGGAACCGGCCGTGACTGGATAAGAAGTCGCGACGCCGTTCGAGCCGGTCACTGCCGTGGACGTGACGCCGGTCGGGTCGTCGGAGAATACCACCTTGCCGGCCGCGCTCTGAGAGGTGAAGATGACGGTCACACCGGATACCGGATTGCCCGACGCGTCTTTGACCAGCGCGGTTAGCGGGCTGCCGAATTCTGTCCCACGATAGGCTGTTTGGGAAGCTAGCCCGTTGTTGGTAATCGTTGCCGGTGGGCCCGGTGTATTCGTCTCCGTGAAGGTGCCGGAGCCGAGCGTGACGGAGGTGCCCATAACGGTCGCTTGCACGGTGACCGTGCCGGCGCTCCCGTTGGCGGTAAGCGTGGTTTGGGCCTGGCCGGACGCGTTAAGAGTCGCCGGGTTCGGCGAGAATGACCCGCCGCTCGGCGTGCTGGTGATGGAGAACTGTACGGATCCGGTTGTGACCGGATTGCCACCCGAGTCCTTCACGATCACCACCAACGGCGACGCATAGGCGGTGCTCACCTTCTGCATCTGGCTGTTGCCGCTGACGATGGCGATGCTGGCCGCTGCTCCTGCAATATTAGTGATGTTGAACGTGGCGGAACTCAGGCCTTGGCCCGTCGCCGTCACCTGGTAAGCTCCCGCCTTGTTGTTAGCCGTTACGGTCGTCGTGGTCGCGACGCCGGAAGCGTTCGTCGGAACGGTTTGGCTGCTGGCGCTCTGGCCGCCCGCCGGAACACTGAGAACGCTAAACGTCACGTTGGTTCCCGCGCCGACCGGATTTCCAAACGAATCCGTGACGGTCGCGACGAGCGGTGACGGGAACTGGGTGCTGATCGGTACGCTCTGGCCGCCGCCGCTGGTCGCCGTGACCGTGGTGGCGACGCTGGGTGCATTGGTCAGGTTGAAGGTCTGCGTGGGGGCATTGCCCGTGCTCACGCTTACCACCACGCCGTCCGCACCGGCGTGAGTATTCGTTGTATAGGCTGGCGAAGTGGCCACGCCGGAGGAGTTGGTTGTCGCGGTCGCAGTTGGGTTGCCGGCAAACGTGCCGCTCGCTCCAGTCGATGCCGGGGCCGTAAAGGTGACAGTCGCGTTATTCACGGGATTGCCGCCCGCGTCTTTCACGGTCACGATCAGAGGATTCGTAAACGCGTTGCCCGGGTTGCCGACAATCGCGGACTGGTTGTCGCTGCTGCTGGTTTTAGTGATCGAAGCCGGGAGTCCCGCAGTGTTGGTGAGGGAGAAGCTGGCTGGCGTCCCCAACGCGGGGGATATATTCGCGGTGACATTGTACGGTCCACCGACGATCGTGTTGGCCGTGAAAGCCGCCGAGGTTGCCACGCCGTTCGCGCCAGTGATCGCGGTATTCGCGCCGGCTGCGAAGGTTCCGCTGGCCACGGTTTGGGCCGGAGCCGTGAACGTCACAGTTTGCCCGGACACCGGATTCCCATGGGAATCCGTCAAGGTCACCACCAGCGGGTTCGTGAACGCCCC
>JBEKBK010000023.1:0-33083 GCA_050015435.1 Bryobacteraceae bacterium | reverse complement strand
ACGGCGACGCCTTCGTCTTCATCGACCGGGAAACCGCACGCATCACCACTATCCTCGGCTATCCCACCCGCAGGCTCGCTCAGGTGGCCTGATCGGAAAATTTCAAATATGTTTGGCTAGGTATCAGTCGACGAAGCCCTTCCAGGTGTGGCCCTTCTGGTCGCGCAACGTCACCACCGCGTTATCGGAGCTGCCCGTCAAGACTTTTCCCTTGGAATCACGGATGCGATAGGCGACAGAATTGTCCGGGTTGCGGACCGCGGTCCCCACCCAGACATTGCCGTACTCGTCCTTCAATTGGAAATTTTCGCCGGTGCCGAATCCGGAGACTCGGGTCCCGGTTTTCTCATCTTCCAGATGAAAGAAGCCCTGCGGAATACGGGTATGTTTTCTCGGTCTCTTATAAATCATCGGTCGTTTGAATTATCGCCCGGAAAGGCCGGGGAAACGATAAGAGGAAGCACGTAAGAAGCTCAGTCGTCCGCCTTAAGACTCATCCGGTCTGCGGTACAGTGCTTCTATGCGGGCAGTCGTGCAGCGCGTCCTCCAAGCGCGCGTGGAGGTCGATGGCGTCATCAGCGGGGAGATCGCATCTGGTCTTCTGGTTCTGCTGGGAGTGGGGAAGGACGATCAGATCCGCGACTCGGATTTGCTGGCCGAGAAGATCGTCAATTTGCGGATCTTCTCCGACGAAGCCGGAAAGATGAATCGAAGTCTGATCGACACCGGCGGCGGGCTGCTGGTGGTTTCGCAGTTCACCCTTCTTGGCGATTGCAGAAAGGGACGCAGGCCAAGCTTCGATTCGGCTGCACCGGCCCAACTTGCGCGTGCCTTGTACGATCGGTTTGTTTCGGCTGCGCGCTCCATTGGTGGGGGCATACGGGTCGAAACCGGCGTGTTCCAGGCCCACATGCAGGTGTCCTTGACGAATGACGGTCCGGTGACGTTAATCCTGGAGACTTCAGAATGATCGTCGGCACTGGCGTCGATTTGTGCGAAGTGGGCCGCATGCAGGAAGCCATCGAACGGCACGGGGCGCGGATTTTGAACCGCGTCTTCACCGAGCGCGAGGTCGCCTATTCCGAACGCAAAGCCAACCGGTTTGAACGCTATGCGGCTCGCTTCGCGGCCAAGGAGGCGGGAATGAAGGCGCTGGGAACGGGCTGGCGCGGAGGCCTCGGCTGGCGCGATCTGGAAGTGACCAACCTTCCCTCCGGACGGCCGACGCTGACCCTCCACCGGGTAGCGGCCGAGATCGCGCGAAAGATGGGTGTCCGCAATATCTCGCTCTCTCTGACTCACACCGCAGATCAGGCGATGGCGCTG
The DNA here is from genome assembly GCA_050015435.1 of Bryobacteraceae bacterium. GTDB lineage: Bacteria > Acidobacteriota > Terriglobia > Bryobacterales > Bryobacteraceae > Palsa-187. The sequence continues at coordinate 31,757 of JBEKBK010000023.1, read as the reverse complement.
GTGATCATGGAAAGTTGAAGATCTTCTTATAATTGACAGTGTCGAGGTGACCTCCGAGAGATGGGCCGATGAAGATCTATCTCGTATCGTACGCGACGGGGCGGTTCGTTCCAGAGCAGGCCTGCCTGATGACATCGGGCGCACGATTCGGAGCCACTGATCTTCGTCCCTGGACCGAAGAAATGCTCCACGATACTCCGTTTTATTCGGAGCGCAAGACAATCTTGGACATGCGGCGGGGCGCCGGCTACTGGCTATGGAAGCCGTTCATCATCGTCCAGACGTTGGAGGAGATGCAAGAAGGCGACTGCCTTATATACTCCGATTCGGGTATTGAGATCGTCGCGGATCTTACGCCCCTGTTAAAAATTGCCGTGGAAAAACGGGGCGTCATGCTGTTCTCGGGAACAGGCAAGTGCCGGGAATGGACCAAGCGGGACTGCTTTGTTTACATGAACGCTGATCATCCTGCCGCTCACGAAGCGCAAATGCTGGATGCCAGCTTCGTGGTGTTGACGAAAACTCCTCTGGCCTGTGCATTTGCCGCCGAGTGGTTTGAGAGTTGCCGGGACCGCCGAATTCTGACAGATGAGCCGAACACCTGTGGACTGCCCAACCTGCCCGGGTTTGTCGACCACCGGCATGACCAATCGGTTCTTTCCCTCCTGGCAAGGCGGGAGAATTCGGAGCTCTTTCGCCACCCATCTCAATTTGGCAACCATGCCAAGATGCCGGAGTACCGTGAAAGGGGCGAGTGGACGATCGTCCCTTACGCGAGTGAGCCATCCAGGAACTCGCCGTATGGAACCCTGCTTAACCATCATCGCGGCTTAACTCCCGTACATGTCCGGCGCGCTGCTGAAGTCGGTCGTCGTTCGATCTGGTCCAGACTGATCCGCCCGAGCGGCCGCCCCTGAGCCGTGCGCGCCCGTCCTCGCAAGAAATCAGTGTCCGCATATAATTGAGTTGTTCATGAGCAAGCGGTACGTTTTCGTCTCCGGACTGGTCCTGTTGGCGATTCTGCTGACGCTGATGGTTTGGCAGGTCTCGTTCGATTTCGGCGAATACGGGCCGACCAACGCGGCGGAAACGTTCGTGTTCTGGGCGGTCTCGACGCTGATCGCCGTGCTGACCGTGACGGTCGGCTTCATGCTGTTCCGTACCATCGTCAGGCTCTACATTGAACGGCAGAGCAACCGCGAAGGATCGCGCATCAAGTCCAAGCTGATGCTTGGGGCCCTCGCCCTGAGCCTACTCCCGGTAGTGTTTTATGTCCTGTTCAGCTTTGCAATTCTCAATCGCACCGTTGAGAAATGGTTCAGCCGGCCGGCGGAGGGCGTTCGAACGAACCTGATCGCCACCGCAACCGGTCTCGCCAAGGAAGTGCAGGATCGGGCTCAGGCGCTGGCAAACTGGATCGCGGTCATGCCCGAAACTCGCGCGGGCACGGTTGATTTCACCAAACTCTGCCAGGAGAACCGAATCGTCGACCTGCGCATCGAAGACACCGAAGGCGTGACGGACAATCTGTGCCAGGGCGACTATGCCTCGAAGGATGTGTTCACGGCGCGGGCCTCGATGGGACCGGCCGGGACCCTGGTGGTACGTGTTCGTCCGGAAGTGGATCTCCAGGCGAAGCAAAACGCGATTGAAGGGTATGTGAGTCAGTACGACCAGCTCGCCGCGAACCGGCGCAGCTTCCGGAATCTTTACCTGCTGTATCTGCTGCTGATCGCTCTGTTCATTCTTTTTGTCGCCACCTGGATTGCGCTGAAACTTTCGCGACAGATCAGTGTTCCTATTTCCGCGCTCCTGGTCGCGGCGGGGGAGGTGCGTAAAGGGAACCTCGGCCATCGCGTCCGTGTCATGGCCATCGATGAGCTGGCAACCCTGGTCCGCGCGTTCAATGAGATGATGATCGAGCTCGAAGCCAACAGCCGCGAACTCGAGAGCCGCCGCCGCTTCACCGAAGCGATTCTGGAGAGTATCCCGACCGGCGTCATTTCACTCTCTCCGGATGGCCGGATTCAGCGGGTGAACCGCGCCCTGCACGGCCTTTTTCCGGAGGGACAGATTGCGCGCGCCTCTGTGGTAGAAGATTTGTTTCCCGCGGAAGACGTGGCCGAAATTCGTTATCTGATGAAGCGGGCGCGCCGCACCGGCGTGGCGGCCAGCCAGATTGATCTCGAGTCCCCACAGCAGGTATTGCACCTCGCGGTAACGGTTTCGGCGCTGCCTGGCCGGCAGCCCGAAGCGCCAGGCTTCGTGGTGGTGCTCGAAGACACCAGCGAGCTTCTGCGCGCGCAGAAGGCCCAGGCCTGGCACCAGGTAGCGCGCCGCATTGCGCACGAGCTGAAGAACCCGCTGACGCCGATCGCGTTGTGCGCGGAACGAATCGCGCGCCAGCTTGACCGCGGCGTCTCGACGCCCGATACAGTGCGCATCCTGCGCGAATGCACCGCTACCATTTCCCGCGAAGTGGAATCGGTCAAGACGCTGGCCAACGAATTCTCGCAGTTCTCCCGCTTCCCGGCCGCGCAGCCGCTGCCGTGCGATTTGAATCAAATTGTCGGTAACGCGCTGGATGTGTTTGCGGGGCGTCTCGACGGAATCGACCTGCGGGTCGAACTGGCGCCGGATCTTCCGCCGGTCAACGTCGATCCCGACCAGTTCAAACGGGTGGTGGTGAATCTGGTGGACAATGCCGCGGAGGCCATGCATGAGTCCCTGGTCAAGCGCCTCATGGTAGCTACCCGCTCGACGGCCGGCGAGGTGGTCGAATTGTTGGTGGCGGATACCGGGTGCGGGATCTCCGCGGACGACAAGGAAAAGCTGTTCCTGCCTTATTTCTCCACCAAGGGCCGCGGCACGGGCCTCGGACTCGCCATCGTGAACCACATTCTATCCGAGCACGGTGCGCGAATTCGCGTCGAAGACAACCGACCCAATGGCGCGAGCTTCTACGTTGAAGTGCCCATGACCGTAGCCGTGGAGGCGGAGGCCCGCGCGTGAGGAACACGCGAGTCTTGATCGTCGACGACGAGCCGGGGATTCGCGAATCGCTGAGTGGCGTGCTCGAGGATGAAGGCTTCGTCTGCCATGCCGTCGAAAGCGGCGAACAGTGCATCGAGGAACTGGCGCGCCAAACCTACGACGCGGTGCTGCTCGACGTCTGGTTGCCCGGAATGGATGGCATGGAAACGCTGGCGCGAATTCAAGAGATCCCCTTCACGGAGCGCCCGGAAGTGGTGATCATTTCCGGCCATGGAACCATCGAGACGGCAGTCAAAGCCACCAAGCTGGGCGCTTTTGACTTTCTGGAAAAACCGCTGACCATCGAGAAGGTGACCGTGGTCACGAAAAATGCGGTCCAGCAGCGGCGGCTTGAACTCGAACTGAACCGGTTCAAGGAGTCTACCGAGGGCGTGCCGCGAATCATCGGCGACAGCGTGCCGATGAAGGCCTTGCGTCAGCAGCTCGGCCTGATGGCCGCAACCAACGGACGTGTGCTGATCTTCGGTGAGAGCGGAACGGGAAAAGAGTTGATCGCGCACGCGATTCACGCCGCCAGCGAGCGCACACGCGAGGCGTTCGTGGAAGTGAACTGCGCTGCGATCCCCGAAGAACTCATCGAAAGCGAATTGTTCGGGCATCGGAAGGGCAGTCTCGCCGGGGCGCTCGATGATAAGATCGGCAAGCTGCAAAAGGCCGACGGGGGCACTCTCTTCCTGGACGAAGTCGGGGACATGAGCTTGAAGACCCAGGCCAAGGTACTGCGAGCGCTGGAGGAACAGCGCTTCGAGCCGGTGGGTGCGACCGAGTTCATCCGGGTTGACGTGCGAGTGGTCGCGTCGACCAACAAGAACCTGGAAGAGGAGATCGAGCGCGGAAATTTCAGGGAGGACTTGTTTTACCGGCTCAACGTGGTCCCTTTTCACGTGCCTCCGCTACGCGAGCGCGTGGAGGACATCCGCCTGCTGGCCAACCACTTCCTGGCGGAATTCACCACCGCGTACGGCCGCAAGCCGAAGGAGCTGACGGATGAGGCGCTGCGAATCCTGGAAGAATACCCTTGGCCCGGGAATGTGCGCGAGCTGCGGAACCTGATGGAGCGAATCGTCATCATGAACCCGCAGGTGCGGATCGACGCACGTCACATTCCACTGGATCGTTCCCGTCGCGCGGTCTTCGACCGGCCCGTGGATCATTTCGGGAGTTTGCAGGATGTGCGGGAGGCCGCCGAACGCGACTACATCCTGAAGAAGCTCGACGAGTCGAAGGGCAACGTCACCCGGGCAGCGGAATTATTGGGCCTGGAGCGGAGCCATTTGTACCGGAAAATGAAGGCGCTGGGAATCGCGCCTAAGGAATAGGACCTAGACCATTTCTTGATTTGGCGTCGACCAGTTTCGTACGGCTTGTAACAGTGCTTTCAATGGAGTACGCTTCCTGAGACGGTCTACGTTATCCCCGAAACTGGTCTAACGCGCGCAAACTCCGTCGAGAACCTTGTCGAGCAAGGCCGCTCCGCTCGCATCCACTTCGTAATACGAAACGGATTCTCCGAATCTACCCAAATAGCGCCACAATTTGCCGTCGGGCATTTTTCCCCGGGCGTCGACCACGTCGGAATCACCGAGAAGATAAGCGTTCTCCGTGTATTCCGGAGACTCCCACACATCCCCGGTATAGGGGACACCGAGCGTCCATACCGGACCTGCTCCGTGAAGCAGCTCTCGTTGACCATCCTTGGTCGTGATCTTATACACCTGGGTCATGCTATCGGCGTAGCGTCCTTGTTCACTGGCCTCAACACCCGGAACCGACGGCAGACAAAATACGCTATCCGCACTCTTGAGCGCCGCGCATGTTGAGGTGCACGCGGGCATGGTTCGAGTGGCCGGGCGAAGCACCACACGCAGCGGCCCGGTGCCCTGAATGCGAACGCGTTCTCCACTGAACCCAAGCTTGCGAACGACAATCGCCGGAGCCCCCGTCTGAAATTGAAAATGGCCCTGATCGTCAGTGAAAAGCTTCTCCTGTTCCTTTACGTCGGTGTGGTCGATGTGCGCCCCGGCGATGGGTTTCCCGGACGGGTCGACGACGACCCCGGAAACGGATCGCGGCGTTTCAAGCAGCACCCATCGCTCATACCAGGTCAGCTTCTGGGCACACAGAAGGACAGACGAACAGAGAAGACCGGCGAGGGTCTTCAACAACCACGAGTTACGCATACTTCCGCGATCACGCTCCTGCGGCTTTGGTGTAATTCTTCAGGGCCCGCTCAAAATGGGGACCCGCTTCCGCCAGATCTTGCGGCGTCATTGCCGGGCGGACCGTGATCTTCGCGTTGAAGGCCAGAAAGAATGGCTCGGCGATCGCGGGCAGCTCGGAAGACTTATTCATCTCAAAAAAGATGTAGCCGGTTCGCTCTCCGTTTTCTTCCGCGAAGTAGGCGGCTTCCGGCTTGATATCCGCCAGGATCTTTTGAATGGTTGATCCGAGAGTGCCGTTACGAACGGCGTCGTTTCCTGCCTCTACGGGGATCGAAACTCTAAGCATCATTCGCATGCAGAAGGCCCTCCTGGACCAATTGAAACTATACCTCAACTGAACAACCGGTCAAATAGCGCGCGGGTTTTGGCCTGAACGTCGGGCAAGTCCTCGAGCGGAATCGGCGACCAGCGGCGTAGCAGAGCTCCAATGGTTTCGAGCTGGGCCTCCGACGATGGTAGCTTTCCCTCGGCGTGGCCGGAGTACACGCGCAGGCTATGGTCCAGGGCCCGGTAGAAGGTAGCGGCTTCGTCTAGAAACTTCGCCTCGGCCCGGTCCAGATGCCCCATGCTCTCGAGGACTTCAATACGTGCGGGCGTGTTCAACACCTTGAAAAAAATGCCGGCGCTCTTGAGGCGCAAATACATCAGCAGAAAATCGATGTCGTAGTATCCGCCCCGGCCAGCCTTGAGCGGGTGCAACGCGCCCTGTTCCTTTTCAAGGCGCAAGCGCATCTGGCGCAGATCTGTCCGCGAGCGTCCGCTTTGTCCGTATCGCCGCCAGTCGACCTCCTGCAGGTGGTGCAGGAAACCCTCCGCGCGGGCCGCGTCCCCCGCCACGGTGCGGGACTTCATATAAGTAATGCCTTCCCAGGTTTCAGCCGCACCTGCGAAATAATCCGTAAGCGCGCTCTCGGATTGCACCAGCGGTCCGCCCCTGCCGTTCGGCCGCAAGCGCGTATCCACGGCCAGCAGAATTCCACCGCCGGTGTACGCGGTCAGGAGGTCAATCAAGCGCTCGGCGACGCGGGTCCAAAAACGCATCTCGGTGGCATCCGAATCGGCGAGAACGAAGACGAAGTCGGCATCGGAGGCGAGATCGAACTCGCGCATTCCCAGGCGACCGAGCGCGATGACCCACATCTGACCGGCGGGCTCATAGCCTGGATCCTCCGGCGGATGCGCGGAAAGGACCTCGCCGCGCGCAATTTCGTACGCCGTCGCGATGACCGAGTCGGCCAGCTCGGAGGTGCGCACCAGCGTTTCAAAGATCGGATGTGCCAGGCAGATGCTCTCGGCCTGGATACGAACCATTTGCCGCCGGAACCAGCGGCGCAGCTCGTTCACCTCGCTGGGAGGCGGCTCTTCGCCAGGCCGGCGTCCGATCTCTTCCAACAGCTCCGGCGTGCGTATCAGCTCTTCGGCGAAGTACGGGCTATGTTCGAACAGATCCAGCATCTCGAACGCGGTCGTCGGATTCGAATTGAGCCGCTCGAGAAGTGCCGGTTCGCCCGAAATCCGCTCCAGGAAATGCTCAAACGCGGTGTATCCCCGGCGCAATCCGCTTCGCGCCAGCGTGGCGTAGAATGACGGCGCGTTCAGCTCCAGTACGCGCACCACGTTGCTCTGGGGGCGCGATGGCTGAGTCTCGGTCGCGTCTTGTATGGCGCGAGAGTGCACCACCCGCTCATAGATCTCAATGACTCGTTCAAAGTGGGTGCGGGTTTCCTCGAGCAGCCACTCCGCCGATCCGCCTCCAGCGGGCATCCGCCGTGCCACCAACTCAAGCGCCGCGCGATTCGAAGGCAGCCGGTGGGTCTGCCGGTCATCGGCGAACTGCAAGCGGTGTTCCAGGTGCCGCAGAAACTGGTATGCCGATGCCAGCCGGCCGTATTCGGCGCTTGAAAGAAAGCCCTTGTCCTGCAGGCGCCCCAGTGCCAGCAGCGTACCACCGTGACGCACCCACGGCTCCATGCCTCCATACAACCGCTGCAGGCACTGCACCAGAAACTCGATATCGCGGATCCCTCCGCGCTCGAGCTTAATATCGATTTCGCGCTTGCGCACTTCGCGCATCCGCGTTCCGCCCCGGCGCTTCGACGTGGTGAGTTTCTCATTCAGCCGCTCACGCGTCGCGGAGAGCTCTTCTATGGCTGAAAAATCCAGTGTCGTGGAATAAATTCGCGGCTCCACGAAATCCAGCAGCGCGCGGCCGGTGGCACGATCACCAGCGGCTACACGCGCCTTGATGAGCATTTGCAACTCCCAATCGCGGGCGCGCGTTTCATAATACTTGCGTGCGCCTTCAAGCGAGATACATACCTCGCCCAGTTTGCCATCCGGGCGCAGCCGCAGATCCACACGGTAACAGAATCCTTCCGCCGTATAAGTGGAGAGCAGCGTGGTAAGCTCATTCGCCGCACGCTTGAAGAATTCCTTGGTGGTAATCCGTTCCGGCCCGGTGGTCTCGCCATTGGCGGAATACAGAAATAGCAGGTCGATATCCGAGCTGTAATTGAGTTCCTCTCCACCAAGCTTGCCCAAAGCGATTACCGCGAAATAAGCTTCGCCATTCTTCGATTGAGGGACACCAAAACGCGAAATCAGATCCTTCCGGATTCGCCCATAGGCGATTTCGACAATCGCATCGGCAAGCGCTGAGAGCTCCGCGGTGATCTCGGGAAGCGTCCCCAGACCCAGCACGTCCCGGACTGCAATACGCAGAATCGCCTTGCGCCGGAACCTTGCCAGATCGAGTGGACTCGGCACGCCGGCCGCGAGCGAGGCTTCCAGACGCGCCCGCAGTTCATCGGCCTCCAGCACCCGGTGGAGATCGCCGGCGCTGGCCAATTCCTCCGCCCATTCGGGATGTTCGAGGACCTCCTCTGAAAGAAAGTTGCTGTGAGTGAAAATCGCCGCCAGATAACGCAATCCGGCGGCAGACTGCGTCAAACGCCGGAACGCTTTCGGCTCACGCTCGCGCAGACGCGCGAAATACTGAAGGCCCTGTTCGGGTGCCGGTCCGGCCGCCAGCAGCCGGTCGAGATCGCGAATGCCAGCCGGTGCCAAGTGCTCAGAAAGCTCCGCGATTTCCCGCTCCGCGCGAGTCCGGTCCTCGAACTGCAATTGGAGCAGGCGCTGCATGGGCGCGGTCAAACCGCTTCTTCGAGAAGCAAGATCGGATCGCCGGGCCGAATCGAGCCCGGTTGAAGCACCGAAGCGTAAAACCCGCTCAGTCCCCAGCGCGGCGACGTGGCATCGCCGGTCTTGATAGCTCTGTCATAGACCGCCTGCTGCAAGCCAGGTCCGTATCGGTTGAGCGTTTCACAGGGCCCCCGAACTTTGGTGATCTCGATGAGCACGTTGCCGGTGCGGTACCTTTGGCCCGGTCTTACGGAACGGCGATCCAATCCGCGGGTGGTGAGATTTTCGCCGAGCGCGCCGGGATACAGCGGAAACCCAAGCGCTGTCAGTTCCTCAATTCCCTCCGATGTGATGAGCAAGAGCGCCTGTCTGGGGCCACCGTGAATTTCAGGATGCGCGCAAACATCACCAGCGATGCCAAGCGGTGTGACTTCTGCCTCCGCGACAGCGCGCTTCGGCACGCCGCCGCGTGAGACGTTAATTTGAACGATGCAACCTGGCACCGGATCCACGACTACTAAATATCGTAGTAAAGTGCGAACTCATATGGGTGCGGGCGGAGGCGAACGGCGTCGGCTTCACTCTTGCGCTTATAGCTAATGAAGGTCTCGAGCAACTCTTCGCTGAAGACGTCGCCCTTGAGCAGGAACCCGTGGTCGTCTTCGAGGCAGCTGAGCGCCTCTTCAAGCGAGGCCGGCATGGAGGGAACGTTTTTCATTTCCTCAGGCGAGAGATCGTAGATATCCTTGTCGAGCGGCTCGCCCGGATCGATCTTGTTCAGCACACCGTCGAGACCGGCCATCATCATCGCCGCGAACGCAAGGTACGGATTGGCTGCCGGATCCGGCGGGCGGAACTCCAACCGCTTGGCTTTGGGGCTGGCCGAGTACATCGGAATTCGAACCGCAGCCGAACGGTTGCGCCGGGAATACGCGAGGTTGACCGGCGCTTCATAGCCGGGCACCAGCCGCTTGTAGCTGTTAGTGGTGGGCGCGATGATCGCCGAGAGCGCGCGGGCATGCTTCAACAGACCGCCGGCATACCACAAAGCCATCTGGCTCAGGCCGGCGTACAGGTCCCCGGCAAACAACGGCGATCCGCCTTTCCACAAGCTCTGGTGCGTATGCATACCGCTACCGTTATCGCCGAACAACGGCTTCGGCATAAACGTGATGCTCTTGCCATATTGATAGCCGACATTGCGGATGACGTATTTGTACAACATCATGTTGTCGGCGGACTTTACCAGCGTGTCGAAACGCTGGTCGATTTCACACTGGCCGCCGGTGGCCACTTCGTGGTGATGGCACTCGATGTCCAGGCCGCACTTGATCATCGTTTCGACCATCTCGGCGCGTAAATCCTGATAGTGGTCGGTGGGAGGAACCGGAAAGTATCCTTCCTTGTAGCGCGGCCGGTAGCCGAGATTGTTGGCCTCCCGCCCCGAGTTCCAGCGGCCTTCCTCCGCGTCGATGAAATAGAAACCGGAATGCGCATTCTGGTCGAATCGAACGTTGTCGAAAATGAAGAACTCAGCCTCGGCCCCAAAATACGCCGAATCAGCAATCCCGGAATTCTTGAGATACATCTCCGCTTTGCGCGCGATCCACCGGGGGTCGCGATCGTAGTGCTGGCGCGTGATCGGATCGATCACGTCGCAGCTCATCACCAGCGTGCGCGTTTCGTAGAACGGATCGATATAAGCGGTGGCCGGGTCGGGGATCAGCAGCATGTCGCTTTCATTGATCGCGGCCCACCCTCGAATGCTCGAACCGTCGATGCCGAATCCTGCCTCGAAGGACTCTTCATCGAGCTGGGAGATCGGATACGAAACGTGCTGCTGCAAACCGGGAAGATCGGTGAAGCGCAAGTCCAACTGCTTGGCTTCGTTCTTTTTTGCGTATTCCAAGACTTCTTTGGGAGTTTTTCCTACTTGGCTCATCTCTACATAATATATGCTCCGGCCCGCGTGTACCTGATAAAAATTCGGATTGCGGGATGGCGTCAGCCGATCCGGCTGCTGTACGATGGACCGTGTCGGCCGGAGCGCGCCGGCAACCATGTTCGGTGAAAATCTTGCAGCGTTTTTCCGCTTGTACGCTCAGCCCGTAAGCGCGCTCAGCCAGATTCTCGATCGCGGCCGGCTGTGGTTTGCCGCGCTGGCGGCCGTGGGTGTATCGTTTTTGCTGCACTCTACAGATGTTGTGCCTCAATTCTTCGTCGAGCGGCCCGGGTTCGTGACTGCCGCAATCCTGCGATTCGTTTCCTATGAGACCGGCAGCTATTTCGCCGCTTTGGGGGCCGTGGCGATTCTGCTGGGGCCGGCCATCATCCTGGGTCGCGCGGTGGGCGGATACGGGAGTTTTGGAGTCCTCATGCGGAGCGACTACGTGCCCCTTCTGGTCTGCCTGTGGATGTGCTGGGGCGCGGCTTACCTTCCGCTGGCAGCCGCGCGGTTCTTCATCGATAGCCCCCTTCTGTTCGACCCACCGGTATATTTTGTGGTTAGCTTCTATTTCCTGGTGTTGGCCGCACTGAGCGCACGAACTATATACGGGACCGGCTTCGGGCCAGCCATCGGCCTGGCCTCTCTGGGGTGGATCGCTGGCGTCTTCGGCATGGGCCTATTCGCCGTGGTGGGTCCGCTTCTGTACTTCCTGGGGTCGCCGCTCGTTCTCCTCTATCTTTATTTCCTATTCGGCTCCAATCTGCGCTCCTTGGGGGACGGACTGCGACAGCGCCAGCACTTCCAACAGCAGCTCGAAATTGCGACCACCAACCCGCATGATGCGGACGCGCAGTACCAGCTCGGCTTGATTCATCAAAAACGCCGGCAATACACCGAGGCCATCGCGCGGTTCGAACGATCGGTAGAGATTGATCCGGAACATGCGGATGCTCATCTGCAACTGGGGCGAATCGCGCGGGAGCAGGGGCGCTTCGAGGACGCGATCCGCCATCTGAAGCAGGCTGCCGCCATCGACGACAAACTCGCGTTGAGCGACGTCTGGCGGGATTTGGGCGCCGCTGCTTTGAGCGCAAACCAGCTCGAAGAAGCGCGAGCAGCGTTGGCAAAATTCACCTCGCGACGTCCTTACGATCCGGAAGGCTTGTACTGGTATGGGAAAACGCTCCTCGCGCTGGGCCAGAGGAATGAGGCGCGCGAGATGTTCGAGCGATGTATCGAGGCCGCCAACAGCATGCCCGCTCATCTGCGGCCCTACGGACGAAGTTGGAGGAAACAATCCGAGGCCGAATTGCGTACTTTACGAGCATGACGGCTGTGCGCGCCCTCTTGGGCTTAATGAGCTGCGGAATCGCGTTCGCTTCCGATATTGACTGGCAGGCCTACGGCCGCGACGCGGCAGGAACTCGGTTTTCACCAGCGGCGCAAATCACCCGGCAGAACGTGAGCAAGCTGAAGCCGGTATGGGAATATCACACGGGCGCGCTCAACCCGGTCACGAAGGCTAACGAAAAGGCTGCCTTCGAAGCGACTCCGATTCTGGTTGATGGGACCTTGTACCTGAGTACTCCGTTTAACCAGGTCATTGCGCTTGATCCGGTGACCGGCAAGGAGCGCTGGGTATTCGACCCCAAGGTTGACCGGTCGGCGAATTTCTCGGAAGTCACTTCGCGCGGAGTCTCGACGTGGCTCGATCCGCGCCGCCACAAAGGCGATCCTTGCCGGCGGCGAATCTTCCTGGGGACGATTGACGCGCGGCTGATCGCTTTGGATGCTGCGAACGGAAAGATTTGCGACGGCTTCGGCGAAATCGATCTAACCCAGGGCGTGGGATTGAAGGATCGCGGCGATTATCAGGTCACGTCTCCACCGGCGGTCATCGGAGACCTGGTGATCACCGGCTCCTCTATTGGCGACGGCCGGCGTGCGGACTCCGAGCGCGGCTTGATCCGAGCATACGACGCGCGAACCGGCAAGCTGCGCTGGAGCTTCGATCCCCTGCCCGCCAGCCTGAAGAATGCAGGGGCGGCGAATGCATGGGCAGCGCTTTCCGTGGATGCGGCCCGGGACCTGGTGTTCGTTCCCACCGGAAGCCCTAGTCCCGATTTTTATGGCGGCGAGCGCCCAGGTGACGGCGGCTATGCCAACTCCGTGGTAGCGCTGCGTGCATCCACGGGCGAAGTCGTCTGGCATTTTCAAGTGGTCCATCACGATCTGTGGGATTACGATGTGCCCGCGCAGCCTTCGCTGGTCACCGTTCACATGGGGAATCGGCAAATTCCCGCCGTGGCCGTTACAACCAAAATCGGCCACGTGTTCGTGCTCGACCGTGAAACCGGAAAGTCCCTTCTACCGGTGGAAGAGCGCCCGGTGCCGCAATCGAAAGTGCCGGGCGAGCAAACCTGGCCGACGCAACCGTTTCCGAAATACGACGTGCTCGCGCCGCAGAAGTTTAGCGCAGAGGACGCCTGGGGCCTGACGCCGGAGGATCGTGCCTGGTGCAAGTCCCGTCTGGAAGGCCTGGATGCCAATGGGTTGTTCACGCCGCCGAGTCTCAACGGCGCGATCGTTTTTCCGGGCAACGTGGGAGGCGTGAATTGGGGTGGCGCTGCCGTCGATTCCAGCCGAGGCCTGCTGATTGCGGCTGCGAATCGTCTGTCAACCATCGTGAGATTGATCCCTCAGGAAAAGCTGGCCAACGAAGTCGCGGCGGGCAGGCAGAGCCGGTTCGACCAGGAGTTCGGACGCCAGCGGGGCACACCTTACGCGATGGTTCGCGAACACCTGCGGGCTCCCAGCGGACTGCCCTGCAATCCTCCGCCATGGGGCGCACTGATCGCGATGGATCTGGCCACCGGAAAGAAGAAGTGGGAAATCCCGCTTGGCGAGGTTCCGCTGGGAAACGGCAAATCCATACCGGGTTCGCTTGAGCTGGGCGGTCCGATGATTACCGCGGGAGGACTGATCTTCATCGCCGCGACGTTTGCGGAGACCAAGCTTCGCGCGTATGATATCGAGTCGGGCCAGGAACTGTGGAGTGGCGATCTTCCGGCGTCGGCGCAATCGACTCCGATGACTTACTCGATAAATGGGAAGCAGTACGTAGTTATCTGTGCTGGCGGTCATGGCAAGGCGGGATCGAAAATGGGCGATTCCGTGGTCGCCTTCGCCTTGCCACGACCTGCGGGAGAAGATCACTAGGCAACTAATTCGCGCAAGCGTTCACCTATTAGGCGAGCGTCAATTTTCGCGCCACTAGGTATCTCAATTACAACGTCCGCACAGCTTCGCACGATGTTTTTCGCCTCTGCGCTCCATATCTCAGCGCGGTCCTCAACGGCTACACGGGGCCATTTCGCGAAGGGCGTAGAATCCAGATCTGTCGCGTGGAATCCGAATCTTTGAGCCGACCCCAGCGGATTGCTGCCCGGAGATAGAACGCTCATAACGATCGGCATCTTCTTGCCAATCTTGGGTGAAGCAACGAAATCAAACCTATGCTGGGCTCGTTTACCTTTCAGCGACACATCCCGCGAAACCTTAAGCCTCTTTCGTGCCCAACTCTTCAAGGCACGCCCAAATTGCTCCTTTGCCGGCTCGTCGACAGCAGACGTTATTTGCCCGACGAGTTGGGCCATCGCCAAGCTAGAGCAAGCGCCGATCGCCAGTACTATCCTTTGCAGGTCTGCTTGTTTTCCAGCAGACTGAAACATCTCGTCCGCATAGACCACGTCAAAATTTCGCGCCAGTGCAGCCATATAATCCTTCACGGAGTCGGTGATCTTGACACCTTGTAGGGTCAGCTCATTAACAGCCTTGCCGCCATCATTTACCAGAAAATAATCGCCCACACGCGGCTCGATGAAGACGCCAACGACACGCCCATCCACGGTCGGAATCGGGAGGGTGATGACGCAGGCGTCGCCGACTTGTTCGGCTATCGTAGACTCCAGCAGGTAAGCGGCCAACGAATCTCTAATGGTTTGGCATTGGGAGACTGACATCTTGAAACTCCTCCTTCTTCACGGCCACATTTAGAATCCGTACTCCAAGGATGATGAATTCTTCCGCAGATGTTGGCTGAAACTGGGGCATCGGCAACTTGAAGCGATCGCAACTCATTGCTTTCGCATTCCATAAGTGCCTATGGAAGCCTCTGCATTGTGTCCCGTCTATACTGACGAATACTGGTTCCCAATCAATGCAGTCTATCCTACCGTTGAACCTCTCACTATTCAGTATGAGCGACATCGACCACGATAGCGGCGATGGATGCCGACATCGGATCACAAGGCGAACCTGTCCACGAGATCCCTTTACCTTCAGTCGCCACTCCAGCGTACCTCTGCTCGCGTCCATCTCAGCTTTGATCCCAGGGAGAGTGAGATCCAGGTACTTGACGGAATCGAGAATACGTTCCTCTGGCGAAAACTGTCGCGATGCCATCTGCGAGTCTGAGACCCGTATGTTTCCATATCGAACCACCGCCGGTCAATCGAGGTCGGCGGGGACGAAAGGCTCAGTTGCCGTAGCCGAACGCGCGTATGATAGCAGTTAGTGAGAGTTCGGTTAGCCATTCTCGCTCTTTTCGCCGCCTACGCTGGCGCGCAGGATTTCAGCAATATCAAGGTTGAAAAAATCGCGACCGATCTCGCCTTCGCGGAGGGACCCGCCTGGTCGCCAGAAGGATTCCTGCTGTTCAGCGATACGGTCACGAACAAGCTTTACAAGTTCGTTGGAGGCAAGACCGCGTCCGAGTCCGGCGAGGTTGCGGGCGGACCGAACGGCAATGCTTACGACACGCAGGGACGCCTCTACACCTGTGAATTTCGCCAGCGCCGGGTCACCCGAACCGCCAAGAATGGCAAGGTCGAAGTGCTGGCCTCGCGATTCGAAGGCAAGCGTTTGAACGCGCCCAATGATATCGTCGTGCGCCGCGATGGCCATGTATACTTCACCGATCCGGCGTTCGGCAATCAGGAAGATTCGCGGGAGCTGGACTTCTACGGCATCTTCCACATCACGCCCAAGGGCGAATTGGAATTGACGGCGAAGTGGAAGACGCGGCCGAACGGCATCACTCTCGCGCCGAACGGCAGAATCCTGTATGTAGCTGACTCCGACGCGCGCTGCGTGCGCGCGTTCGACCTAGACCGGGCTGGTGCGGCTTCGAATGAGCGCGTGATCATCGATAAGATTCCCGGCGTGCCCGATGGAATCCGCACCGATGAGAAGGGCAACCTGTACGTTGCCGCCAAGAATGTGTATGTATATTCTCCCCAGGCTCAATTGCTCGGCGATATTACCTTAGCTGAAACGCCGTCCAACGTGGCCTTCGGCGACGCCGACCTCGAGAGTCTGTTTATCACCGCCCGAACCTCCGTCTATCGCGTCCGCATCGGCGTGAAAGGGGCGTTGCAGTATTAGCCGGCGCTACCCCAAACACCCGCTGCTGGGCGTGGGGGCGGTCATCCTTCGGCGCGATTCCGTATTATTGGTGGAACGCGGGCGCGAGCCTCTGAAGGGTTACTGGTCATTGCCGGGCGGCTTGGTGGAAACGGGCGAAAGGATCGAGGATGCCCTCCGCCGTGAAATCCTCGAGGAGACCGGTTTGCACGTCCGGCCAGTACACAGCTTCGATATCTTTGAGCGAATCATGCTCGACGCGTCTGGCCGGCCCGAATATCACTACGTTCTGGTCGACTACCTGTGTAGAGTAATGGGTGGGGAGCTTCGTGCCGGTGACGATGTGAGTCGCGTTGAATGGGTGCGGCGAGCTAAACTTACCAACTACCATCTGACCAGCGGCACTCCGGAAATGATCGAGAAGGCATTCGATGCACGCCGAAAACGTACTTGAATTCGAGCCGCTGCGGGCGTTGGTCGGCAGATATGTGCGCAGCGCATTGGGCCGTTCCGAGCTGGCGCAACTCGCTCCGATGGACGATCGAGACGAGATCGAGCGCGCATTAGCCGACACGGCCGAGGCCATACGTTACTTAGGGGCGTCCTCTCAGCCGCAGCCCGCCTCGCGCGGAGCGGCGATTCGCGTCCGCTTCGACGACGTGGCCGATCCGGAAATGCCGGTAGCGCGGTTGCGCATCGAAGGAGCCACGCTCGAAGCGCAAGAGATCTTCGAGCTGGCGCGCATTCTGGATCTCGCTTCGGAGACGCGCGCAATTTTGCTTTCCGCGCGGGAGAAATTTCCGCGTCTGGCGGCATATGCGCTTGCCATCGCCGATCTTCGCGAGGTGGTCTCCGAACTGCGGGGTAAAATTCTGCCGGACGGAACGGTGGCGGATCATGCCAGCGTAGCGCTGGCGCGTCTCCGCCGCGATATCGAGAAGCAACGCCTTCTGATCGAGCAATCGCTCGAGCGTTTCCTGCGCGCCCACCGCGAAGACGGGACGCTTCAGGAAGACTTCGTGACTATCCGCAATGACCGGTTCGTGGTCCCTGTTGTGACGGGCCGGGAACATCGTGTGGATGGCGTGATTCACGGCGCGAGCGGCAGCGGACACACGCTGTTCGTCGAACCGATGGAGACTATCAATCTCAATAACGAAATCGTCCGGTTGCGCGATGAAGAACTGCGCGAGGTGCATCGCATCCTGCGCGAGTTCACCGGGCGTCTTCGCCAGCATGTCACGGAGATCGTCGCCACTGCCGCAGCGCTCGGGCATCTGGAATTTCTGTTCGCCAAGGCGGAATTCGCGCTGGCATTCCGGTGCGCGGTTCCACGCCTCAGTCCGCCATCTGCCCGAAGAATTCTGTTGCTTGAAGCGCGACATCCCCTGCTCGAGGATGTTTTGCGGCCCCAGAAAAAGTCCGTGATCCCAGTGTCACTGACACTCGATGAGCGCGAGCGGACGCTGCTCATCAGCGGCCCGAATACAGGTGGAAAAACTGTTGCGCTGAAAACCGTCGGCCTCCTGGCGTTGATGACCCATGCCGGCCTGCCCGTCCCGGCCTCGGAGGCCGAGTTTCCGCTATTCGATCAGGTTCTCGCCGACATCGGCGACCACCAATCTATTCAGGAAAGCCTCAGCTCGTTCTCGTCGCACATTGTGGCGATGCGGCAAATGTTCGAACGCGCCACCATGGACTCGCTCATTCTGGTGGACGAGCTCGGACGCGCCACGGACCCAGAGGAGGGCGGCGCATTGGGCGTCGCCGTACTGGAAGCGCTCGGGAAGCGCGGCGCGTTCATTCTAGCCTCCACGCATCTTATGGCCATGAAGGTGTACGGCGCGTCAGCGCCGGGAGTGCGCAACGGCTCCATGGGGTTCGACGACGAGACTCTGGAGCCGACCTATATTCTGCGGCTGGGAGCGCCGGGTAAGTCAGCCGGATTGGACATCGCGAGCCGCCTCGGGCTTGATGCCGCATTGATCGAAGCGGCGCGGGCGCGGATGACCGCCGCCGAGCTAGACATTTCCCGTTTTCTTGCCGAAATGCACGCGAAGCTCGATGCGCTCGAGCGTGAACGAACGGAGATCGCGGCGCGTACGCAGGCCATCGAGGCGCGGGAACGGTCCCTCGAACAGACCTGGGAGCGGAAGTACGCCGCCAGAATTCGCGAAGTCGAACAGCAAGCCGCCCGGCTTTCCACGCAATTCGAACAACGGGCGCAGGACACTATTGAGGAGCTGAGCCAGAAGGCACGCGCGAAGATTGCCAAGACCAAGCGCGAGTACATCCAGGAGGTGGCAGCGATCCTGCCAGAGGCCCAGCCGGCCAAGACTCCGCAGGCGCCACGACTGAAACTCGAGCAGGGTGCTCGCGTGCGATTGAAGGGAATTCGCCAGCCGGCGACGGTTCGCCGTTTGCTTACGAATGGACTGGTGGAAGTGGACGCCGGTTTTCTCAAGATGCAAGTTCCGGAATCCGACGTGGAAGAGATCCTTCCACCGGCCGACACTCCCGTCAGGCGCACGGACGTGAGCTTCCATCAGGGGCCCAGCTTTGATGCTTCTTATCGCGAAATTAATGTCGTCGGACAGCGCGCGGAATCGGCATGCGAGCAAGTGGACAAAATGCTCGATAATGCCGCCTTGGCGCAAGTGGAGAAAGTGCGCATCATCCACGGTCACGGCATGGGGATTCTGAAGAGAGCCGTGGCCGAGTTGTTAAAGCAAAATCCCCATGTCGAGAAGTTCTATACCGCTCCGCCGGAGGAAGGCGGCTCGGGATCGACGATTGTTGAATTGAAATAGACGGTCAGGCTTCCACTCGATCAGCGGCATCGGCCAGCTCGCGCTGCCGCTCCCATTGAAGCTTGCCCTGGTATTCCTCCCAGAGTGTGGTCACTCCGGCCCAGTAATACCCGCCGACAAATAGCAGCAGAAACGGGATGGAAAGGTAATTGAAAGATTCGATCGCGTAGATCACCATGGCCAGAAAATAAGTTCCGGCGGCGAGCTCCGCGTAAGGCAGCCAACCGCTGCGGCGGCGATACCTCACATTCTGCAATTGCACCTTCTGGGCGCCGCCGATCGCGTACTTGGGAGTGCGCGCAAAGCCGGTCTGATAGCCGATCAGCGCCTCAATCACCGCCCGGGTGTTGATAATGGTCAACGCCACCCCCGCGGCCATCAGGGCTGGCAGGAACAGGAACGCACGCTTCCATGTCTTCGGAAAAAGCTCGCGGTGCGCGATCACGTAGAACGCGGAAATGGACCAGAACGAAGCGGCGATCAGCGGCGTGTCGATCACCAGCATTTGAAACCATCCCATGTAAAAGCGCACGATCATCACCGGCAACATCAGGGCGGAGACGACGATCATGAATGGGTAGGAGATGTTCGGCGTCAGGTGAAAGAACGCCTCCGTTTTCACGCGCCACGGAAGCTTTGACCTGAGGATGGTTGGCAACAGTTTCATCGCCACCTGCGTGAGGCCCTTGGCCCAGCGCGACTGCTGCACCTGGAAACTGTAAGTGTCCACCGGCAATTCCGAGCGGCATTCGATGGACGGCAGGTAGACGAACTTCCAATCCTTGAGCTGAGCACGATAACTCAGGTCGGAATCCTCGGTCAGCGTGTCATGCTGCCAGCCGCCCGCGTCGTCGATCATGGCGCGCCGCAGCAAGCCCGCCGTGCCATTGAAGTTGAAGAACAATCCACCGCCGCTCCGAGCGACATGTTCCAGGACGAAATGGCCGTCGAGCAGCATCGCCTGCACTTCGGTCAGAACGTTGTAGTGGCGATTCAGATAACCCCAGCGGGTTTGCACCATGCCCACTTTTGGATCCGAAAAGTGATGAATGGTGTTCCGCAGGAAATCGACAGGCGGAATGAAATCGGCATCGAAGATAGCCACGATCTCGCCGGTGGCGGTTCGCAGCCCGTTCTGCAGCGCCCCGGCTTTATATCCATGGCGATTCGTCCGATGAATATATTCGATCGGGAGACCCGCGGCGCGATACTCGCCCACCAGGCGCTCCGTGAACGGATGCGTCTCGTCGGTGGAGTCGTCGAGGACCTGGATTTCGAGGCGGTCCCACGGATAATCGATCTTGCTAGCCGCTTCGAGAAGCCGGTCGACGACGTACCGCTCGTTGTAAATCGGAAGCTGAACCGTAACCCGGGGAAGCTCGTCGAATTTCCGCAACGGTTCGGCGTCAAGAAGCTTTTTGCGGTGTTTCCAGTAGCCTCGAATCATCTCGTAGCGATGCAAACCGTAGCAGGAGAGAACAATCAGGACGGTGAAATAGGGAACCAGCATCGCATAATCGAAAAAGACGAGGCGATGTATGCCCTGAAAGGGATTATTGAACAGCGCGTCAACGAGCTGGTTGGCTATCGACGGACCACCAGCCGCCAGCATAAACGCCGGAACGAGCGAACTGTTTAACATGAAACTGGAATTTCCGCAATCCGAACCCCACCCCACCTGGATTCGGCACAGACTCCATTATAGAAGATCTGCGCCGGCAGCGCGCGTTACAATAAAATTCTGACTGTTATGTCAGCCGGAACTCAAATAGCCGCGCTGGGAGCGCTGGCAGCGGTTCTGGTCGCCCTCGCGATTGGGGTGGCGCTGCGGGTGCGCTCGAACCCGGAACGGCGCGAACGCAAGCAGCGCCTCCGCGAGCGCAAACGACGCCTCCATCTCCATCAGCGCGGCCGTCTGGGCGACGCAATCATTACCGAGGCGAACGAGCACCTCATCTACTACTCGTATTCCATTCGCGGCGTTCAATACACTGCTTCGCAGGACGTCGGAACCCTCCGAGAACACCTGCCTGCCGACCCGGAACGCCTGATCGGTAATGCCAGCCTGAAGTACGCGACCAACAATCCCGCGAACTCCATTCTGATTTGCGAAGAGTGGAGCGGGCTTCGCGCGCCGGTGGCGCTTGATTCGGAGATTTCTATTTGACCCTAAACGCGGGCCACCGCTTCCTCACGGTCGCGGCTCAGTCGCTTATACCGAGCCGCGCGCGTCAGCGAGCGGTCTATTTGACGTCGATTGCATAAGGCATCAGCCGCAGGATTCCGCCCGGCCAAAGCGCGCGAATCGGCAATTTTCCCAAAACGACGCGCGCTTCCGATCGAAGCACCGCATCCAGATCAGTCGAATCGTCGGACCGGTTCCAGATGTAATCCCACACCGTGCGCCGCGGCGGATAGGTGACGAGCGTCACTTTCTCACTAGCGCCGATCTTGGCGCGTTGCTTGACCAGCTCCACCGCGCGATCCAGGCCCCCGAGTTCGTCTACCAGGCCGTTTTGTTTAGCTTGCCCGCCCACCCAGACGCGTCCTTGCGCTAGGGGTTCCACTTCGTCATATTTGCGCTTGCGCGCTTCGGCCACTCTCTGCACGAAGCTTTGGTAGAAGATCTCGATCTCTCGGCGAAGTTTTTCGCGGCCGGCGTCGGTCAGCGGATGATCCGCCCCATCGATATCGGCGAAACGCCCGCGCGTAAGGGTTTGGGTGTTGAGTCCGACCTTGTCGAACAAACCTTTCAGGTTTACCTTTCCGAAGAAGACCCCGATCGAACCGGTTTCCGTATTCGGGTACGCCACGATCGGATCGCCCGTCATGGCGACAAAATAGCCTCCCGACGCTGCCAGGTCCGACATCGAGATGACCATCGGCTTCTTCTGGCTCAATATCTTCGCCTCGTGCAAAATGTCGTCGGAGGCGATCCCGTCTCCTCCCGGGGAATCGATCCGGAAAATCACGCCCTTCACCGTCGAATCGTTCTCCACCTGGCGGAGCAATTTGACCATCGCGGAGGCGCTCATTCCGGCGCTCGAAGGGTCATCGTGAGTGCCGCCTCGAACGATGTCCCCTTGCCCCACGACAAATGCGATCCGCGTGGGACCGTTGACGCCCGAAACGTCCACTCTGGCGTAATCGTGCTCGTCGATTTTCTTCACGTCGGCTAGCTTCAACTGATCCTTCAACTGGTTGTACATCTCGTCTTCGAAAATAAGTTGGTCGACCAGCCCGCCATCGAGTGCGGATTTTCCGACGAACGGTCCGTCGTCAATGAGGGCGCGCACGTCCGCCACCGGCTTCTTGCGGCCCTGGGCTATAACATCCAAGAGATTCCCGAAGAATTGATCCAGAACCTGATTCTCCACCTCGAGCGTCTCAGGACTGGCCGAGGTCTTGGTAAACATATCGGGAGCGTCTTTGTATTTGCCGACATGCTCGAATTCCATCTGCACGCCGAGCTTATCAAGGGTGCCCTTTACGAACATCAGTTCCGCCCGCAAACCTTTCACATCGAGTTCATCTTCGGGCGACATGAAGATCCGGTCGGCTGCTGTCGCGACGTAATATTCGTGCGCGCCCGCGCCTCGCAGATAGGCATACACCGGTTTGCCGGACTTCTTGAAATTGACGATCTCCTCGCGTAATTCCTGGAGCTTGGCCCAGCCGACCCCCAAATCACGAGGCTCCAGAACCAACGCTTTGATCCGCGAGTCCGCGGCCGCTTTGCGCAATTCCTGCCAGGTCTCGACCATCGCCAGCGGTTGCTGCTGCACCAGGAAAGGAATAGGGAGCTCTACCGGAGGCTGTTCGGGAAGATCGCCCTCCAGATGCAGCACCAGCATGGATCCATCCGCAACGGCCACTTTGCGTTCGCCGCCTAACCGTATCGCGGCGAACACCATAATCACCGCCACCAGCCCGGCGAACAAGAGTCCGACGATAAAGCCCAATGCGAATCTTTTCATAATAAGGGAGCGGCGCAGGATGCCACCAGTTTGATTCTAACGCCCACTACAGCGTTTCCGGCAAATTCAGCCGTCCGGCCAGGGCCGGCCAGCGTGAACTGGTTCGCAAAATCTTCATCAACGAGCCGCCGAGAAGGCTGACCACCGAGGGGTCACGCTCGTCGATCGCTTTGTCAAACCACACCGCAGCTTCTTCGACCTCTGAACAGAGACAATAGAAGAACACCAGCCCCAATGGAACGCTGTACGTTTCACTCGCTGCGCGGAGCTTCCGGATGAGTGCCTCCGCTTGATCGTGGTTTCCGGTTCTTTCGAGCCCGGCGGCCATGATTCCATTCGCGCGTGCGTTCCAGGGCGCCAGTTGGAAAGCTTTTCGGACCGGTTCCATGGCTTCCCCGTTCATGCCCTTTGCCAGCTGGCTGAAGCCCAACTGAAGATGAGCCGTCCAGAAATTCGCGTCCCGTTCCAGTACCTTGCGAATCTCCGCGACGCCTTGCTCGTATTTGCCAATCGCGAAGTAACAGCTGGCCAGTCCCAAGTGGAGGATCTCGTTGAGCGGGTCCTGTTCGAGCGCACGATTCATTTCCTGCACCGCGTCCTGCAAACGGTTCAAGGGCATCAAGTAGAAGAACGTGTAACACCACCGCGACATCGCGTCCACGCTATCGCCGGCGATCGCCAAACGGAAGCGCTGTTCGGCTTCGTTCCAATCGTAGTCATAACCCGCCGCCACTACGCCCATGAGTCCGTGCGCGTCCGGCAGGGACGGATTGAGCTCAAGCGCCTTCTGCGCAGCGGCGCGGAGCAGCGGCATCGTCTCGCGCGCGGGCTGTAGCCCGTTCAAGGCCATCACGAAGAAGTAGCTGCCCAACCCGACGTATGCCAGAGCGAATTCCGGGTCCAGGCCGATGGCTTGTTCGAAGAACTGCCGGCTTTGGTCGAGGCTTTCCGGAGTCAGCTTCGATAAGGCGTGCCGGCCCTTCAGCAGCGCCTCGTAGGCGGGAAGATTGGGCGTGTGGCGTCGAATCGCCGCAGCCTCGCCGGAGAATTCCAGCTTCAACGCATCCGCGATCGCAGCGGAGATCTCGTCCTGCACCGCGAAAACGTCCTCCAGTTCGCGATCGTAACGTTCCGACCAGAGGTGATATCCGTCATCCGCGTTGATGAGCCGGGCCGAAACACGAATCCTGCTGCCCGCCCGCCTGACGCTTCCATCCAGGATCGTCCGAACCTTGAGCGTTTCGGCGATTTTTCGAATGTCCTGCTGTTCCCCACGAAACACGAAGGCAGAGGTGCGGGCGGTTACCTTCAACCCTGGCACGTGCGTCAGCGCATTGATGATTTCTTCCGACAACCCGTCGCTGAAATACTCATTTTCTTTGTCGGCGCTGAGATTGGCGAACGGAAGCACCGCGATCGAAGCGTCCGGGCGGGCCTGCACGGAAAGCGGCTGCGTATGCATCCCCGAAAACGAGCCGCTCGTCGAGATCGGCTGCGAGGGCGCACGCAAAGCCTCAAGCGCACCTCGCACTTCCCGCATCTGCTGGAACCGTTCCGCCGGGTTCTTCCTCAGGCAACGCGTAACCACGGCTTCCAGCTCAGCGGGCACTCCTGCTCCCATCGGCTCCGGACGGTCACGCAACACGGCGCTCAGCACCGCGACCACCGAATCACCGCGGAACACGCGTCGCCCGGTTAACATCTCATACAGCACTGAGCCGAAGCTGAAGACGTCGGACCGCGCATCTATCGATTTGCCCTCCGCCTGTTCCGGAGCCATGTAGGCCGCCGTGCCTATGACCGTGCCCTCAATTGTGCGGGTAATGTCGGCATCTGAGGTGCGGGCCAGTTTGGCGAGACCGAAGTCCAGGAGCTTGACTCCCGCCGCCGTGACCATGACGTTGGCCGGCTTCAGATCGCGATGAATGATCCCTTTTGCGTGCGCGGCCTCGAGCGCGCCGGCGATCTGAGTAGCCAGCCGGAGAGCCTCGTCTAAGCCAAGCGGCCCGGCGAGCGGCTTGCCCTCCAGATATTCCAATACGAGATAGCTACGGCCTTCGTGTGTGCCGATATCGTAGAGTGCGCAGATGTTGGGATGATTGACCGAGGAGATCGCGCGAGCTTCGGTTTCGAAGCGTTCCGAGAATTGGCTATCGAGGATTTTTACAGCAACCGTGCGGCCGAGCCGGGTGTCGGTGGCTCGATACACTTCGCCCATGCCGCCCGCACCGAGCAGATCGATAATCTCGTAGGGACCCAAACGGGTGGCGGGGGCGATAGCCATACCCAAGGGTTAGGATATACGACTACCGCAAGCAGCCGTTCGCAGGAAGAGGCTAGACCAGGTTAGGGATCTTGATGATCTTCTTCTGGATCGCGTACTGCACCAGTTGCGCCTTGTTGTGGATGTCGAGCTTGCGCATCAGGTTGAACTTGTGCGCCTCCACCGTTTTGACGCTCAAGTTCAAGTCGCAGGCGATTTCCTTCACGGAATTGCCTTCGGCGAGCATCTTCAGAACTTCGCGTTCGCGGGTGGTCAGCGTGGCGAACCGGGGAAGCCGATTCGCGGATTTGATCCGGCTGCGGAAATCGTCGACCAGTTGCGAGAGCATGCGCGGACTCAAATAGCTTCCGCCGCGGCATACATCGCGCACCGCTGCTACCAGTTGCTGGCTGGGACTGTCTTTCAGAACGTAACCGCTCGCCCCGACTTCCATGCCTTCGACGAGATAATCTTCGTCGTCGTACATGGTGAGGAACAGAACTTTGGTTTCGGGCCGGTTTTTCTTGATCTGGCGGGTTGCTTCAAAACTGCTGAGGCCGGGCATGCCGATATCCATCAACACTACGTCGGGACGAACTTCCCCCGCCTTGTCCACCGCGTCGCCACCATTGGACGCTTCGCCGACCACTTCCATATCGGTCTCGGCTGAAATCAGCGTCCGGATTCCTTGGCGAAACAACGTGTGATCGTCCGCCAGCATGATTCGAATCTTGGCCATAAACGTTTTGCCTATTTCTCCGTCCTACCTAGCGGCACCTTCTATTTGGCTATCGGCAGTTCGATCGAAATCTTTGTACCTTTTTTCGTGCCTTCGGTACGGCTGTCGACCTGGAACTTTCCCCCCAGCAATGCTACTCGCTCCCTCATTCCCGATAGACCAAAGGACTCACGCTTCGCCAAGGCTTCCTGTACATTGAAGCCCACGCCGTTGTCTTCCACCGTCAACTTAAGCATTCCATCGGCGGAAGCCAAAGAAATGTTTACATGAGTCGCCGACGAGTGTTTTCCTATGTTGTTAAAGCATTCCTGCACTAGCCGATACGCGATGATCTCGATCTGCTGGGCGAGCATTCCCATTTTGGAAAGCTGCAGCCGGACCCGGCATGGATGCAGCCGCTGAAACCGGTTGACCAATTGGCGCAACGCCGCGCCAAGTCCCAGTTGTTCGAGCACGGCAGGGCTGAGCGCGGCAATCAGCCGGCGCATTTCCAAAATGGTACGCTCGGTCAAATCGCGCGCCTCGCGTAGCTTGGTTCTCCATTCACCGTCGTCATCGGGCATGGCTTGCTCGATCAACTCGATCTGCAAACGGATACACAACAGGCTCTGGCCCGCTTCGTCGTGAAGCTCGCGGCTGATGCGCCGCCGCTCGATTTCCTCCACGTGCAGCATGTGTTCTGCCAGACGGCGGACCTGCTCTTCGCGGTGCGCCAGATCTTCCATGAGCCGCTGCTTCTCCGCCGCCATCAGGCAGCGTTCCGCCGCCGCCGCCAGCAGCTCCTGTTCGCGGGGCAGCCATTCGTAGGGCTTCGAGAAACCGAACTGCATTACGCCCGCGGTGCGTCCATCGGCTGCCAGCGGGATCGACCAGCAGCAACTGAAGCGCTCGTGCCAGGTGGGATCGAGCAGTATCGCCGAGGCGTGGCCGTCCCCGTTCACGTGGCGTGGTTTGGATAACTTCTTGATCAGCCCAGGGTGGTTGGGCACCGATACCTGCCCCGGATTGGGCGCGCCGGCCTTGAGAACCCAAGCGGAGGCGTCCTCGTCCAACATATACAGACGGCCGGCATCCGCGCGGCAGACGTGAACCAGGGATTCCAGGAACCGCCGCAGCAATTCCTCGAGGTTCTTCGATTCCAGCTCCACACGGAACAGCTCGTAGAACGCCTGCGTTTCCGCCTCGCGGACCTGATAGTAGGCGTTATTCAGCGTCAGGATTACCAGGAAATGGAGCTGCTCCCGAACCCATTGGAAGTTCGAGTGCTCATCCGGGATCAGCGACTGGAGCATGGGGCCCAGAAGCTGATCGTATTCGTCGAGCGCTTCGAGAATCGCGCTCGGCGGGAGGTTCAGCTTGGCCAGCCGGCGTCCGTTGTACTCGACCTGCTCGATAAATTTCAGCGGCGGCTGACCCGTCACTAGCACGCGGGCTGCCGCGCCGGGTGTGATCGCGGCCAAGGCTGATCTTTGCTTCGGTTCGAACTCGAGCTCGCGCAGGCGATTCTGAAACTTGCGGTCCAGCTTATCGGTTTGGGGCTCGATCAGCACCGCAAGACGCTGCAAATGCACGCGAAGCTGATCGCTGAGCACATCCGCGGCGTCGGCCAGTTCCGGCGAGATTTGTTGGGCGGTTTGCACGGTCTTCTAACGAAGCGCACAGCGCGCGGCGGCACCTGGGAGTGGGAGCCCCTCGCGCCGCGCTGCCGTGTGCGCGTTCATAATCCAATCGGCTGGCTAGGGGGTTCTCTTTAGTACGCCGGTGACCCGTTTGACATTTTGTCTTAGTTCCGAAAGAATCGACAAGCATGAGATGGGCCGAAGAATTCATAGGTGACCTGCGTTATGCCATGCGCGGGCACAGGAAGAGTCCCGGGTTGGCGTTGACCGCCGCCCTCACTCTTGCGCTGGGCATCGGTGTGAACACCGCGATTTTCAGTCTGCTCAGCACGGCTTTATTCCGCCCGCTGCCCGTCGCGAATTCTAGACGCCTCATGGTTCTCAGCCGTGGGCATGAGGATCCTTTCATCTCCTATTTGGATTACCTTGATTTCCAGGCGAGGAGCCGGTCTTTTGACGG
This sequence comes from Bryobacteraceae bacterium, assembly GCA_050015435.1. GTDB lineage: Bacteria > Acidobacteriota > Terriglobia > Bryobacterales > Bryobacteraceae > Palsa-187. The sequence continues at coordinate 4,100 of JBEKBK010000023.1, read as the reverse complement.
ATTCGCCGTTTGCACCATCAACGAGTCCGATTTGGATGCCAATGGCCATGCGAGCAAGATTGGAACTGAGCCCGTGTCGGCTGACTACGCCAGGGTGGTCGGTGCCGGCACCGCGCTCGGCCGTTGGTTCACGAAGGAAGACGAACCGGTCGCGGTCATCAGTTATGAAGCATGGCAGCACTTTTTCGGGGGCGACCCGGGTGTGCTGGGCAAGACGATTCGTTCCGAAGGCCTGCGCTATACGGTCGTCGGAGTGGCCCAACGAGGATTCACCGGTTTATTCGGAATCACCAGCACGGAACTGTGGGTCCCGATCCGCACCTGGGCAAGTCAGTATCAACATGCTCGCCGCGCGTTGGCGGACCGAACGGCCTCGCAATGGATGGCCATTGCGCCGCTGAAGCCGGGCGCCAATCCGCGACAAGCTGCGGCAGAGCTGAATCTCATCAGCCAACAGAGTCATGCACAGGATCCACCGGAAGCGTGGAAAACGGACCCGATCATACTTGAGCGCGCCGCAGGATTGGTAAATCCGCGCACCACCAGGCAGGCAGCTCCCCGTCATGGTTATGCTGATCGCAGTCGTTGGACTGGTGCTGCTAATCGCATGTGCGAATGTAGGAAATCTCTTGCTGGCGCGGGCCTCGCGCGGGAGCGTGAGATCTCTACCAGAATGGCGCTGGGTGCAAGCCGGGGGCGTCTAATTCGTCAACTTGTCACTGAGAGCATGCTGCTGGCCCTCTTGGGCGGCATCGCCGGTATATTCGTTGGAGCCATATGCATACTGCTGGTGATGGACCGGTTCAACTCCCTTGGTGTTCTCGAAAGTACTTCCTTCAGGGTCACACTGGACTTTCGCGCGGTGCTCCTGACAGCCGCGGTTTCGGCCGCGAGTGTCCTCATCTTCGGCTTGCTTCCCGCCCGACAGACCGTGAGGGTTGGCGCTTTGCGCAAGCCGCGCGCCCGTCTTCGTATGATCGCGCTCGTAGCTCAAGTCGCGCTCTCGGTGGTCCTGCTGTTTTCTTCAGCCAGTCTGCTGCGAACCATCTCGCGTCTGAACCAGATCGATCCCGGCTTTCCCGTGGCCAATCGAATCTACGCGGAGACTTACGCTTCACCTGCGGATTTCACACGGGATCAAGGCCGCGCCTTCTATCGACGCGCGCTGGAACAAGTCGCCGGCCTGCCCGGGGTCCGCAGCGTGGGTTTAGCAAACTTATTGCCTTTCGTGACTGTCCCTCGAGGATGCGCGGCCTCGGAGCCGAACTCGAAAACTCCGGTTCGGACGAGCAGCCAGACCATCGACCCGGGCTACCTCTCAACCATGCGGATCCCAATCCTTGCTGGGAGGAGTTTCAACGATGGAGACATTACCGGCAAGCCGCGCGTTGCGATTGTCAATGAGGAGCTCGCACGTGAGCTATGGCCAGGCGACAATCCGCTGGGCCGGCGCATTCTGCTCGGCTGCGATAATCCATCTGCCGCCGAAGTGATCGGAGTCGCGCGGAACACCGATGTGCGCACACTAGGAGAGCCGCCGCAGCCGCATTTCTATGTTCCGTTTTCGCAGAACTACTCGGCGCGTTCGATGATCGTGGTGGAAACCGCCCGGAGAATTTTCGACGATGTTGCCGGCCATTCAAAGGACCATCCTCAACGCCAGTCCAAACGCGAGCCTGTACCGGATTCAGACTCTCAGTGAATACATACAGAACTCCTATTGGCAGCTTCGATTCCAGAATTCGCTATTGAGCGCATTTGGAGTCCTGGGGTTGGCTCTCGCGGCCGTCGGACTGTATGGCAGCGTCGCGTACAGAGTGAACTTGAGAAGAAAAGAACTCGCGATTCGGGCCGCGCTCGGAGCCCGAGCCAGTCTCGTGTTTGGAATGGTGGTCCGCGAAGCGCTGGGCTGGACAATCCTCGGGATCGCGATCGGAACCGCGCTCACCGTTCCCCTAGGTCACGTACTTGCGGGACTGTGGCCCGGTGTGCAGGGTTCGGATCCCGCAGCGCATCTGGGTACGGCCGCCATCTGGATCGCAACCGCTCTGGCGGGCGCCGCAGTTCCAGCCTGGCGCGCGGCTAAGCTCGACCCAATGATTGTCCTGCGGCTGGATTAGCAAGGCCAAAACATAGCCGGCCACAGATGAATGCCGATAAACGCGGACTTGAAAGGAATGCTTATTCGTGTTCATTCACGTTCATGCACGGCTGAATTGTTTTTGCTTTACGGACGCCGCAGTAACGTGACGACGTCGGTTTGGCCGTTCTCCACGGCGAGATCGAGCGGCGTGTGCCCGTTCCTGTCCTTGGCATTGGGATCGGCGCCGTGAGCCAGGAGCAATTCCACAACCGGGCGTCGGCCCCAGGATGCCGCGCGGTGCAGCGGTGTCGCGCCGGATTCGGTATCGCGGGCGTCCACCGTCGCGCCGTGCGTCAGCAATGCCTCTGCGACCGCACGCTGCCCTGCCAGCGCCGCGTCGTGCAGCGGTGTTGCGCCCTGCGCGTTGCGCGAATTCACGTCGGCCTGGTGCGCCAGGAGCAGTTCCAGCATGCCGACATGACCCTTGAGCGCCGCATCGTGCAGCAAAGTGGTCGATCCCAGCGCCTCCATGCGTGCAATCAGCGGCTTAACCAGATCGATCTGGTCGCGGAGCACAGCCTCCCGCAGCACCTTCGGCAGCTCGATCGTAGCGCCTCGGTCGAGCAGCAGGTCGAGCACGTCCGTCTTCCGTACCTGCAACGCTTCTTCGAGTGGCGTGACTCCACGCTTGTCTCGCAGATCCACCGGAACTCCTGCGTCAAGCAGGACCGCGACCACGTCCCGGTGCCCGCGCATGACGGCGGCGTGGAGCGGCGTGACGCCGCTCTCGGGATTCGGAGTTTTGGCGTCCGCTCCATTCGCGAGCAGCAGCCGGGCCATCTCTGCTTCGCCTTTCCAGGAGGCCGCTTCGAGCGGCGTGGAGCCGGTCTCATCGCGCACGTTGACGTCCGCGCCGCGGGCGATCAGGAGTGCGGCAATGCGTCCGTAGCCGCCGGCTGCGGCCAGGTGCAAGGCCTTCTCGCCGGTCTTGTACGGGATGTTTAAATCCGCACCGTGCTCGAGCAGGACTTCCACTACGTCGGGCCGGTTCATCAACACCGCATAATGCAGCGGGGTCGAACCTCCCTCGTTATGCCGGGCGTTGACGTCCGCGCCAGCTCCAATCAGGAATTTAACGACATCGGTTTCGCCGGCCCACGCGGCGTCATGCAGCGGCGTCGCGCCTAGCGTGTCGCGCGCATTGACCGGAACGCCGGACGAAATCAGGCTCTCTACTTCTTTGACGTTGCCGGCCCTCGCGGCCCGGTGCAAGGCTTCGACCTCCGGATCGGCGGCGGGCAACAGTCCGGCGAAACCGAGCCAGACCAATATGGGCCACACCAATCTGAGGCAAATCAGCATGGGCAAAACCTGGCCCGTGCGCATCTCGCACCTCTACTTCTTGGGAGCCATCAGCTCGTCCAATTCCTTTAGCCAATCCGCGTTGTCCGCGCTGGATTGGCCCCAATCGTGAACAATCATACCGCTCGGATTGATGGCGAACCAATGCGGAGTATCGAAGCCCCCATTGCTGGTGGGGGTGATATTGAAATAGGAAGCCGCTACCTGGCCGGAATCGAAGAGGATCGGCGTCGTGGATTTTGTCTCGCTGAGGTAGCGCGCGACCATAGTCATATTATCCGGCGGAATCACGATGGATAACGTCGCAACTTTGGCCCCGTAGCGAGGCCTCATCTCCTCGAACGTTTTGCTCAAGGCCTTGCAATGCGGGCAATCGGTCCGCATGAAATCCAGCAGCAGCCAGCGGCCCCGGTAGTCCAACAAATCGTGTTGCTTGAAAGTCGAATCGGGAATCGAAAAGCTGGGCGCGCGGCGGCCCGATAAACCGGGTGACAAGGCCTGCCCGGCCGCCAGCAGGGACCAAATCAGAAAAAGCGCAAAGGGTGCGGCGCGCACCTTCAAGTCATACGAGGAACCGATCGTGCCGCACTCCGTCTTGCGCGTGCTCAATAGTGGCGCAAAGGGTGCGGCGCGCACCTTCAAGTCATACGAGGAA
>JBEKBK010000022.1:0-33266 GCA_050015435.1 Bryobacteraceae bacterium | reverse complement strand
AGGTCCACGGCTTCTGCCGACTGTGAGCCCCGCTGGCCTCCGCTCGCGCCTGATCCTCCTGCCAGCCTCGCCGGTAACAACTCCGGATTCTCACCGACGAACTGCGCGAGATAGTCCCGCACTTCTAATCCGCCAGGCGCCAGAAGTCTTCCGTCGTCGGCTCGGTGGATCTCGTCCTTCACGGCCTTGAAGGCCAGCTCGACCTTCGCGACTCCCAACTTCTGCAGCTCCGCTCGGATCGACGCGTTCCGCTCTGCCTCCTCGGCCGCCGCCCGAGTCCTCTGGTTCTCAGCCACCAGGTCATTGACTCGCTGCTCCAGGCTCTCCCGGCGTTTTCTTTCCTCCGTGAGCTCCACTTTGTATGCTGGCTCGGCTTTGGTCTGCTCCGCCTTGACGAATTCCTGAATCACCGCCTGAACGATCTCCTGAACGTCCTTCTGCTGAATGCCTTTTTGCGCTTCGTCCATTCTTTTCTCCTCAACGGGTGGGGCCGCCAGTCTTGCCGGCAACCCGGTCTCCGCACCGGCTTCGCCGTCTCTTAGCTCATTCACCATTGCCTTCGATTTCCTCTGCGATGCGATCCTTCACGCTTTGCCTCGCATCGCACAAATACTTCAGCGCCAGTTTCTTGAAAATCTCTTTCTTCAAAGTCGGCGAATCCACGCCCAGGGCCAGCAACTGTTGCGCATCGCTGAGCTCCGTTGAAAAATCGGCGATATCAAACTCATCCAGCCCGCTGACACCGATCTCCACCCGGTCTTCACGCGCTGCGGCGATCGCCTTGAGGATTCTCCGGATCTGGTCCTTGACGCAATCTCCGTACCCCCGCAACACTTGCTGCGTCATTGACGCGTCCATCTGCTTGCTCAAACCCGACTGCCGGCCGCCCTTGTCCAGGGAGCCGCCGGCTTGGGGCAGATAGCATACCCGGTAAATTTCTTCCTGCAAGCTGGTCAGGTTGTCCGCCGCGATTTGATAGACCTTGCCTTCCGGCTCGGTCCACCCGAACTTGTCTCCCGGTCCGAGCTGAATGTAATAACTTTCCCCGACCATTTGGTCCCACTCGCGCTCGGAGTACACCACGGGCATCGCGAACAACCCCATCGTCAGCGCCCAGCCCAGCGCATTTGACTTATTGAAGTGCTCGAGCTGCAGGAGCCCGGCTCGATTCAGCAGCCAGAGTCCTTCCGGGATCTGAAGACGGAACAGCGGCACCCGATCCAGCTTTGACAGCCCGTGTGTCCCCTGGTCGATCAGCTTCACCTCGCCCAGTGACCCTAGTTCGTCGCCCGCCCTGGTGCGTTGATAGATTCGGAACTCATGCTTGTCGTAGTACGCCCACCGCGTTTCTACCTGAAACTGCGGATCCTCTACGTGATCCTTTTTCAGCATCTTGGTTCGGATCACCACCCACTCGTAGTTGCCGCGTTCGTCCAGGCTCCAGTTGATGACGTCGTCCGCGCCGTACTCCACCAGGTACGCGCGCGATGCCCCCAGAGCGTCCTCTTCCGCCCGGCTCCCGGCGCTGAGCGGCAATCGCGGAAAATCGACCAATACGAAGCTGGCGCCCGTGATTAGGGCTTCTATGAATTGCTTCCTGCAAAAGTCCGTCAGCCCCGTGCCCTTCTGGTCCACATCCTCCACTAGCGAACAGAAGAATTTCTTGCTGGCCTCGTCGTGGCCTTCGAAAGTCAGCACCGGCTCGCATCGAAACAGCGTCGCCGCATACCAGTCGATAATCGATCCGATGTAGTTCTGATAGAACACTCGGATCAATCGCTCCGCGTACACATCGCCTGGCTCGCGTTGTCTCCGGATCAGGTGATGCTGCGCGCGCAACTTGAGCTGCTCTCCGCCGGCATACAGATCCCGGTACAACAGCCAGGCTGCCCTCTTGATCCGATAGTCCGGATGCTCGAGATCGATATCAAACACGCCGCTTCCTTTCTCCGCTCATCAAACCAGCCTCAAAGGCTTTTCGCCGACGGTTCCGCCGCCCCGGCATTCCTGCCACACCAGGTAGCCCAACGCATCCGATAAGTGGGTCCGTCTTGCATCCCGCTCCTTGTCCACAATGAGGCTGTTCTCCTTGTACGTCACCTGCTCGAAATCGGCGATCAACTCTTTGCATCGCGGATGGACTCGTAAGTGACGTTCGCCGGCCGCCGATTCGAGTTTCGCGTTCATCAGCATCACCCGGTCCCTCACCGCCGGATTCGACCTTGGAATCCGGAAGCGAACTTCGCCGTACGCCCCGCCCCGCAGGAAATCACGGAGGATCTCCACATCCGTCGTCCCCGTCGTCTGCAATCGCGCTCCGGTTGCGTCTGCATACACCACCAGCCCCGCCGAATGCTTGGGGACCCGATCGGTCCTGAAAATCCCTTGAACCGCGCCGCCGAGTCGTGAAACTTCTTCTGCGATTCCAGCGGCCGATATTCTATTTCTCGGAGTCGGATCCCATCCCCTCCGGCTCGACCCATGTCACCTTAATCTCCCTCGGCTCATCGTCGTCTTCGAGTTCTTTTCGAAGTTGCACAAGCCGGATGTAATCCCCGAGCGTTGCCCTCAGCTCGTCGTCACTCAATTTCTGCTCCAACTTCTTCAGGAGCGTGCCCACTACTCTCGCCTGCCGCTTCTGCGGCGACATTACCGTTCGGTCCGCTACCCTCAGGCTTTTTTTTAGGTTTTGTTTTTGTTTTTGTTTTGACCATGGGGCTGACCTCCTCGCGGCCAAAGATTAGCACTCTGGCGTGCAAAGATTCCCCACGAAATATGCGTCAATCGGTAAATACGGAAGGACTTAAAGTTTGAAAGACGGCTGTGAACGTCTGCGGGCGGGGTCGACAGTCATGCGAGATCGTCCGAGAGAAGCTTGAGAGCAACGTGTCGCATTGGAGGAGCCTGGATTCTCTGGCGTCAGCGAAAGTGTCACCTTCACCTTTGCGCGACCGTATCATCAGGTCGTTCAGAACCCGCCGCCGTGGCGCGCAGATACCTCCTTGGAATGGGCCCCTTGTTCCCGGTTCCAGCTCATTCGGCTTGGATTGGTCCAGCGGCGCTGGGCGGCTGTTTGTTGATGCCGCTCTGAATCGTCAGCACCGCAGGCAGCGGAATTTCGATGTGCTGGAACCAGCCGTCTTCGAGCTTGCGCGGCGAGCTCCTGGTCAAACCCTGTGGAGCGCGTACGCGCCTTGGATTCTGCCGCGGCGTTTTCAGGCAGGGCTTCCAGGTACCGGGCGTCCAGCCGTATTCGCCCGCCACCTGTCGAATACGCTCTGAGCCGTCTGGATGCGGGATGCGATGTCGGCGAGCTGGCTTTCTGGCCGGCTTATCTTTGTGGCTCGGTCACACGATCCTTGCTGCCTTGCGACACCGCTAATGCGCCTGGGCCATCTGGCGGAACCGGCCTGGCGTCAGGCCCACTTGGCGACGAAACGTCGCTGAAAAGTGGCTCTGGTCTGAGAAGCCGCAGGTCATGGCGACGTCCGCCAGCGGTTCGTTGGTTTTGGAAACCAGATGACACGCGTGCTCGACACGTTTCGCGCGAAGAAATTCACCCACCGTAGTCGCAAAGTGACGGCGGAATTCGCGCGACAGGTGGACCCTATGCACGCCCGCAACCCCGGCGACTTCCGCCAGGCTGAGCGGCCGCAGGAAGTTTGATTCCAGGTATTCGCGCGCCGTCCGCAGCCAGCGCGGGACCATTCTGACCGGACCCGATCCGCCGCCATGCCGCGCGCCTTCCGCCAGAAGTTCCAGCAGAATACCCTCTAAGGACATGAGCGCCAACTGGTCGCTCTGGCGAAACTCCTGATACAGCCGCTGCGCTAGCCATCCGCCGACAATGCTCTGGATCTCCCCCGGCTGTTGCAACGTGTCGGTATGTTTTGCAACTCGCTGCAGGGCTGACGGCTCGATTTCAACCAGCAGGCAGCGGGTTCCAGCTTTAAACGTATTGGAGTGCTTCTGTCCTGGGGGCAGGTAGCGTACCGCGCCCGCCATACAGATCGTACTTGCGGAGCCGCCGTACGATTCAGAATATTGCCCTTCGAGGACATAGCTCAGGTACGCGTTCTCATGGAAATGGCGAGGCAGTTCCAGGGCGGTCGTGTAGTGGGTTTCGGTAATCCGGAAGCCTGGCACCTGACGCGTTGTTAGGGCTGTTCCAGCCGTACCCACGCATGAGCAATGTTCGTTCTCGGGATACATCCGAACCGCGACCGGCCCACGGGCGATCGGAATGACGGCTTTCGAATTAGTCCCCAGCGAAGTATTGCTGCCGGAGTAATGCGTCACGCTTGCAGATAATGGTTTCGTTTGGCTCATAAGTGTCGGTTCCGCTTTCAAACCGGGAGAGGAGTTTCTGCGGACCATAAACCAGCATCGGCCTGCCGCTCAACTCTCCCATTGAGTTAAGCCTAACGGCAACCTGCTTCTGTTTGGTTGCGAAGTTGTAAAACTGTTGTAAAAACAACCTTCGCTAGCCAAAAAGAATGGCCCACTCAGTTACAATCGCGGTTAGCGTTACATGCAAACTGTTTTAGTCGTGGATGATGATGGCAACCTTCGAGACACCATCGGCCTCATGCTCGAAAAAGAAGGGTTCCGGCCCGTTTTGGCCAGCGACGGCAAGACCGGACTGGACCAAGCCCTGGCGCTGAAGCCGGCGCTGATCCTGGTGGATCTACGCATGCCTGGTCTCAGCGGGGTGGAAGTCTGCAAGCGAGTGCGAGCCGCGGGGATGAAGACGCCGCTGATCGTTCTCAGTGCGATCGGCGATGAAATGGACAAGGTGCTGCTGCTCGAAATCGGCGCCGACGACTACGTGGTAAAACCATTCGGCTCCCGCGAATTGCTAGCGCGGATTCACGCCTTGCTGCGTCGCACGTCCCCGGACGACCAGAAGGTCGTGGCGTTTGCAGACGTGGAGGTCGATCTTACCCGTCGCGTCGTTTCCAAACATGGTGAGGAATTGAAATTCACTCGCGCGGAATACAATCTGCTGACCTATTTCATCCAGAATCCTGACCGCGCGCTGACACGCGATATGATCCTCAACTCGGTATGGGGCTACGAATCCTTTCCCAATACCCGTACGGTTGACGCCCACGTAGTGCGTCTTCGGCAGAAGCTCGAACCCGACTTGGGCTCTCCCAGGCACTTCGTCACAGTCCACGGCGTGGGGTACCGGTTTCTGCCTTGAGGCGCGCCTATGACTCGCACCGTGCTCATTGTCGAAGATGTCGACGTTTGCCGGGACGCTCTCGAATTGGCGTTCATGCAGGTTCCCCATCTTGCGATCCGCTCCGTGGCTACGGCCGAAGAAGCGTTGCGTTGCTTGGATGCGAACGCCTTCTGTGCCCTGGTTACCGACGTTCATCTTCCCCGCATGGATGGATTCGAACTGATTCAGAAAATCCGCTCGGATTCGCGGTACGCTCCGCTGCCGATTCTGGTGATCAGCGGCGATACCGATCCGCGCACGCAGGCGCGGCTTCTGAGCCTCGGCGCGAATGCCTACTTTTCGAAACCGTACTCGCCCGCGGAAGTACGTCACAAACTGGAGCAGTTAATCGATGGCTTTTAAATGCCGTTACGTGATCCTGTTTTTGATTCCCACCTTGCTCGCCGCTCAGGAGAAGTCTGAATTCCAGCAAATCATGGAGCGCCTCGATCGTTTGGAGCAGGAGAATCGCGATCTGGCAGCGGAAGTGCGATCCCTGCGGGCTGAGTTAGCCGCGAGCACTGGCGCAGCGAATCCACAGCCTGCGGCGACCACTGCGAATGCCGGGAACCAAAGCGCGCCTGCGCAGGCACCGCCTGCGCAGCCAACAATCGACGAGCGCGTCGCCGTGCAGGAACGCCGCATCGAGGAGCAGGCCCAATCCAAGGTCGAAGCCTCCCAGAAGTTCCCTGTCAGCTTGACCGGGATGGTCCTGTTTAATGGATTCCTGAACGGAAAGGCGAACAACGGCCAGGAGGATCCGACTACGGCGTCGCTTTCGGGAGCCACGGCGTACGGCGGCGGGTCCCTGGGCCAGAGTGTACTCGGTTTGCTGTTCCAAGGTCCCCATATCTTCGGAGGAGGCCAAATCAACGGCAATTTGTACATGGACTTCTTCGGCGGGACCTCCTCGAGCCTGAATCATCTGGTCCGTTTGCGTGTGGCGTCCGTCGAATTCGACTGGGCCCACACCAGCCTCATGGTGGGACAGGAAAAGCCCATCATCGCGCCTCGCGAGCCGAATTCCCTCGCGCAGGTCGGCGTGTCGCCTCTGACTGGATCGGGCAATCTGTGGCTGTGGAATCCTCAGGTGCGGCTGGAGCAGCGATTTTCTTTCGGCGATCAAGCCGGGCTTCGGGCGCAAGTGGGCGTCTATCAGACCAGCGAACCGTCTTCCGTCAACCGGCTGGGCGAGTATGCGTCCACCGTTTCGACGGATCGCCCGAGCATTGAAGGCCGGTTCGAATTCTGGCGGCAATTCTCCAAGGGCGCGCGAATTGAGATCGCGCCGGGCTTCCACGAGAGCAGCACCCACGTTGCCGGTGCTTCCGTCAGTTCGAATTTGTTCACGGTGGATTGGCTCATCCAGCCGGTTTCCAAGCTTCAGCTCACGGGCACGTTCTTTACCGGCCAGAATGCCGCCGGAGTCGGCGGCATTCGTCAGGGATTCTCCATATTCGGCAATCAGCCGGTAGGCATCGGCGCGACTGGCGGCTGGGCCCAATTCTCGATTTTGGCGACGCAGCGCTTGTCTTTCAATTTCTACGGTGGTCAGGAAAGCGATTCCCCGAGGGATTTATTGAACGGCGACATTGCCCGGAATCTGACCTACGCGGGCAACATCATCTACCGGCTAGGACCGAACGTATTGCTTGGCCTGGAAGCTTCCCAACTGCGGACGACTTATTTCCAGCTTCCCCGTTTGTTCAACGATCATTATGACCTGGCTGTGGCTTATCTGTTTTAGCGCGCTTCCGCTGCTGTCGGCCACCGTCTCGGGCCGTGTCGAATTGCGGGATTCCCGCGATCCCGCTGTGCGTAAGCGGCTGGATTATTCCGGCGTTGTCGTCTCCTTGAGTTCGTTGCCGGCCAAGCCAGTCTCATTGGACGGGCGCGCGACCATCCTGCAAAAGAACAAAACATTTACGCCCCATGTGCTGGCGGTTCCGGTGGGGACAAGTGTTGAGTTTCCGAACGCCGATCCGATCTTCCACAATGCGTTTTCGAGCTATAGCGGCCAAATCTTTGATGTGGGATTATACCCGCCCGGTTCCACGCGCGCCGTGCGATTCACGCGCCCCGGAATCGTGCGCGTTTTTTGCAACATCCACTCCGCGATGAGCGCCGTGATTGTGGTCCTCGGAACACCCTATTTTGCTGTGACCAGAAAGGACGGCTCTTACTCAATACCAAACGTTGCGCCTGGGGAGTATCAGCTCGAAGTCTTCCATGAGCGGGCGACCGAGGCCACGCTGCAAGCGCTCGAGCGGCGAGTCACTGTCGATCAAAATCCTCTGGCTGCGCCGCCAATCCAGATTTCTGAGGCTGGCTTTCTTCCCGTCCCGCACAACAATAAGTACGGGCGTGGCTACCCTGTCGAATCCGACGATCACTCGATTTACCCGGCGGTGAGGAAGTGATGCGATCGCAATTGTCCTCCATGTCGCTTCTCGGAAAGACGTTGCTATCGACCTCCATCGCCTTGACCGCGTTGTTCGCAATTACCGGATGGATCGTGCAGGATAACGCGATTCGCGCCACATCGCTCAGCCTCGAAGAGGAGGTACAAGCGAGCTTCCACGCATACGACTCCCTGTGGCGATCGCGCGCCGAGAGGCTCGCGTCCTTGAGTCTGGTGCTGAGCCGCATGTCGGACGTTCGGGCCGCCTTCAGCACCCGCGACGAAGCCACCATCAAGGATTCGGCCAAAGAGTTGTGGACCCAGATTTCGCGGGAGGACGCGGTGTTCCTGGTGACCGATCCTCGCGGAAAAGTCATCGCCTCGCTAGGCGGTCTATTGGATAGCGAGCTTCAGGACAATCTCCTGGTGGTGCGGGCGGCCGAGGCGAAATTCCCCGAACAGGCGTCCGGATTCATGATGTCCGGCGGCCACCTCTATCAGATCGTGGTGACGCCAGTATACGTGCAGGCGAGCGGAGGTCCCGGCCTGTTGAACGTTCTGGTGGCAGGGTATGCGGTGGATGAGCGGGTGGCGAAAGAGTTCAAAGATGCCGCGGGTGGCAGCGAGTTTCTGTTCCGGTCTGGAGGCCGGATGGTCGCCTCCACTTTGGATCGTTCGCTGGCGCAGCAAATCGAATCATCGAAGGCGCCTGCGCAAGGTCTTCAGCGGATCCAGGCCGGCGGAGTCGAGTACACCATGCTGGGCACACCGCTGCTGGACGTGCAGGACCAGACCATCGGCCAGTTGTATATTCTACGGTCGTTCGCCAGTGCACGCCAACATATCATGACCCTCCGGCGGAATATCATCCTGATCTGGTTGCTCGCCGTGCTGGTCGGACTGGGACTTACCTACGGGCTTGCCAGAAGGGTCCTCGGACCGGTTCAAGAGTTGGACCGCGGTGCAGCCGAAGTCGCGCGCGGCAACTTCGCTTATCGCGTCCCGGTGAAGAGCGATGACGAACTCGGACGGCTGGCACAAGCCTTCAACGCCATGTGCGCGTCCATTCAGGACGGCCGGCAGGAGCTGATTCGTAGAGAACGTATCTCCACTATCGGACGCCTCTCCACCTCGATCGTTCACGACCTGCGCAATCCCCTTGCGGCGATCTATGGCGGAGCGGAGATGCTGATCGATGGCGAGCTTTCGGCGCCCCAGGTTCAGCGCCTCGCCGGGAACATTTATCGATCTTCGCGTCGCATGCAGGAACTCCTCCAGGAATTAGTCGACGTTGGCAAAGGAACCAGCCATCCGTCGGAGGTGTGCCGGTTGAGGGACATCGTCTCCGCGGCTTACGAAGTATACGCGGACGCGGCGGAAGCCCAATCTGTGGCTGTTAGGATGGATGTCCCGGACAGCATCGAGCTTCCGCTCGAGCGCGCGCGGATGGAACGGGTTTTTCTGAATCTCATCGACAACGCGCTCGGCGCGATGCCGGAAGGCGGCTCGCTCGAGATTGCGGCGGAGACCTCGGACAAGACGGTCGTCGTGAAAGTCCAGGATACGGGTTCTGGAATTGCTCCTCAAATCCTTCCGATCCTTTTCCAGCCCTTCGTCACTGGCGGAAAAAAGAACGGAGTCGGGCTTGGCCTGGCGCTATCGCATCAAACCGTTCTCGACCACGGTGGCGAACTCTGGGCGGATGCCGAGGTCGCCATGGGCGCGCGCTTCTTTATAAAGCTGCCTCTGTAACCACGCCTGCGAGAATGAAAAGGATGAGTTTGGTGATCTGGTTTACCGGGCTGAGCGCGTCGGGAAAGACCACACTGAGTACCGCAGTCTGCGAGCAACTGCGCGCCACGGGACTACGAGTCGAACATTTGGACGGCGATTTGGTTCGCAGGGAGTTGACTCGAGACCTCGGATTTTCGAAGGAGGATCGCTATGAGAACGTCCGCCGGATCAGTTGCGCCGCGGAGATTCTCGCGCGCCAGGGCGCGATCGTGCTCGTCTCCGCAATTTCACCCTACCGCGAGTCTCGCGATCGAGCCCGCGCCGGAATCGGTGTAGGCTTTATCGAGGTCTACGTGAATGCTCCCATAGAAGTGTGCGAGCAGCGCGATCCGAAAGGCCTCTACAAGCGGGCCCATGCGGGGTTGATTCAACACTTCACCGGTGTCGATGACCCTTACGAGCCGCCCAGCCGTCCGGACTTGGAATGTCTGACGGCAGTGGAAACCGTGGACCAGAGCGTCCGTAAGGTATTGGATTACATCGAGGCGCGGCTGCGCTTAGCGAATAGCGCCAAGAATTCGTCGGTCTGAGCAAAACTTGATGACGCGGCCGGATTCTCTTTCCTGCATTGTCAATAACTTAGGACATCGTAAGAACGGTGACGAAAATGCCGAAGAGCAAGGTATGAGCACCAGTTCCATCAACAATCTCTCCAACTCCTACTTACAGTCCTTCCTGAACACTGCTCTCCAGAGTGCCGGTTTGACCACCAACACGACCGGGAATACTAGCGGCGCCGCTGCGACTTCGGCGGCTTCCAGCAGCCAGCTTTCACCATTTGCCCAAATGATGAGCACCCTGCAACAACTTCAGCAGTCGAACCCGTCCCAGTATCAGCAGGTCACGCAGCAAATCGCCACGAACCTGCAAACCGCCGCCCAAACTGCCACTTCAGAGGGAAATACGACGGCGGCGAATCAACTCACCCAGCTTTCAACCGATTTTACGAATGCGTCGAAGAGCGGCCAACTCCCCAACATTCAAGATCTGGCGCAAGCGATCGGTGGCCACCACCATCATCACAATTCCCACGCTTCCTCCAACGACGCGGATAGCGATTCCACTACCAGCTCGACGTCAAGCACCACCACGTCGACCAGCGCGAGCCAGACGTTGAGTCAGATGCTAGCGGCCTTCGAAGCCAATTCGACCCAGAACAACGCGCTCAATCCGATGTCGATCATTGAAAACACGTTGTCCAACGCCGGAATTACCGGCTCCTAGCCAGTCCTCAGCTTCACATTTCCGGGAGGATCCATTGCGCTCCTCCCTCGGTTCCCTCCGGTTGTTATAATCGTGGGCTGCTGATAGCCCATGTTTATTCCGCTCACTCCTCTCCGCTTCCTGCACCGGGCCGTTGACCTCTACGGACATAAGGTAGGTGTCGTATCCGGGGACCGCCAGTTCACCTACGCGCAATTCGGCGAGCGGTGCGAGCGGCTCGCGACCGCCCTGCCCAAGTTTGGCGTCGGGCCAGGCGATCGTGTCGCCTATTTGAGTTTCAACAATCATCAGCTCTTGGAGGGCTACTACGGCGTGGTGCAGGCCCGCGCCATCGTGATGCCGCTCAACGTCCGGCTCGCGGAAAGCGAACTGACCAACATCCTGTGTCATTCGGGCGCGAAGATGCTGATGTTCGAGAATGACTTCGCTCCAATGGTCGAGAAGCTGCGAAAGAGCTGTCCCGACGTGAAGCGCTGGGTCACGCTCGATGACACCTCTCCGATTTCCGATCTGACTTATGAACAACTGCTGGGCGAGGGTCATCCCGAGCGAGCCGACATTTTTTCTTTCGACGAGATGTCGGTCGCAGAGTTGTTCTACACCAGCGGCAGTACCGGAACCCCTAAAGGCGTGATGCTGGCGCATCGCACTCTCTACCTTCACGGGCTGGATGTAGGATGCACCTTCAAAGACATCGAGACGATGGTGGACCTGCACACCATCCCCTTGTTCCATGCCAACGGATGGGGCCGCCCTCAGTGCTCGACCATGCACGGCATCAAGCAGGTAATGGTTCGCCGTTTCGAGCCCACCTTCGTTTTTCGAATGATTCAGGAACACAAAGCCACGGATATGTGCCTGGTGCCCACCATGGCGAATGCCCTGCTTCATGCGCCGGATCTGGCGCAGTGGAATCTGTCCAGCCTGGAGCGGGTGATGATGGGCGGCGCGGCCTCGTCTCCCGAATTGGTCGCTCGCGTGGAAAAGGCCTTCCCCACCTGCGAGTGCATCGCTGGGTATGGACTAACGGAGACGTCGCCCGTGCTGACCTCTTCTCGGTCGAAGGGACTCGAGTATGCCTCCGAAAGCGAGCGCATCCGCAGACAGGCCATGGCCGGGTGGCCTCTTCCGGGCGTTACCGTGCGCGTCGTTGACATGGATATGAACGACGTCCCCCGTGACATGACGGCCATCGGTGAAGTGGTCGCCATGGGCGATCACGTGATGGAAGGTTACTTCCGCGAGCCGGAAGCAACCAAAGCGGTAATGACCGGACCCTGGTTTCACACCGGCGATATGGCGGTGTGGGACGACGAAGGCTACATCCACATCGTGGATCGCAAGAAGGAGATCATCATTTCCGGAGGCGAGAACATCTCATCGCTCGAAGTAGAGAGGGCGATTTTCTCGCATCCAGCCGTATTCGAGTGCGCCGTGGTGGCTGCGCCGGACGACCAATGGGGCGAAGTTCCAGCGGCGATCGTGGTTCTCAAACCCGGCGCCAAGCTGACGCAGCCGGAATTGCTCGAATACCTGGAGAAGCAGCTTGGAAAATTCAAGCTGCCGCGCATTGTGGAATTTTCTACGGAACAGCTTCCCAAAACCGGCACCGGGAAGATCCGCAAGCTGATTCTTAAAGAACAGTTCTGGACCGGCAAAGAGAAACGCGTGCAAGGCTGATGTTCTCGGTAATCACTTCCTCGGATCTGCTCGCCGAACTGTACGACGCCGGAACGGTGGGCCTCATCGACCATGACGGCTGGGTCGAAGCATTTTTCGAGAACGAAGAAGCGGCGGCACGCTTTGGAGATCCCCGAAAATCTGACGAGACGGACTGGGTCCAGCAAACCTACAACGCGTGGCCCCCGACGGCGGTCGGCGAGAAGTTTTTCCTTGTCGCGCCGTGGCGCAAGGAGCCCACTCCGCCCGGACGAATCCGTCTGGAAATCAACCCAGGATTGCAATGCGGAACGGGCCAGCACCCCTGCACCAAACTATGCCTCGAGGCGATGGAGCGAATCGTGCAACCCGGGGATTCCGTGCTGGACGTCGGCACCGGTTCCGGAATTCTCTCCATCGCCGCCGAGTTGTTGGGCGCCGGGCGCGTCGTTGCATGCGATATTGACCCGGATGCCGCGAAAGCCGTCCCCTTCTTCATCGGCACCGTCGATGCGGTTCGTTCGAACAGCTTTGATGTCGTGGTCGCCAACATCAGCGAAGAGGTCATCGGGCCAATGCGGGCGGAGTTCGAGAGGGTTGCGCCAAGGCGGATTCTCTCGGGCTTTCAAGATGACAATGGCGAGTGGACCTGCATCGTTTGCTGAGCTAGGTAGCGCTTTCTGAGCCGCGACCGTGAGGAAGCGGTTTTGCTCGGTCCCTCTACGGCTTTTCCGGCCACTTGTGCTTCGGATACCGCCTCGACAGCTCCCTGCGTACCTCCGGATAGAGGCGTTCCCAGAAGCCGGCGAGATCAGTAGTCACCTGCACCGGCCGGTGGTTCGGCGCGAGCAGATGGACCACTACCGGGACGCTTCCAATGCGCGGCGTTTCGCGCATGCCGAAAAAATCCTGAAGGCGCGATTCGATCCACGGCGGTTTGCCGCGATCATAGTGAACCTTCACCTGGCGGCCACCCGGTAGGCGTAGCCGGTCCGGCGCCAGATGATCCAGCCGGGGTGGGCGTAGAGCATCCAATAGCCCGGCGGACTCAAGTTCGGCAAAGCTCGACCGACCCCGGCAGAGCGCCTCGATCGCGCCCTCTGCGTCGATTTCGATCCCCGCAAAAGCCGCGCGGGTCTGGATCTGCTCTAGCGCGGCACGATCGATAAACCGTTCAACACCGGCGTCGAGCGCCTTCGATGCGAGCAATTTCGCCGTCTCATCGCCCGGCAGGGCGGGACTACGAGTCTCCTCGATCACCAGCCGATCGTAAACCAGCGCGATGACGCGCTCGACGCGCTCCGAGGTACGATTCCATTCGAGCGTGGTCCGTTCCACGGCATTGTCCAGGAGCCATTCGGGCTCAATTCGTGCGCCCAGGCGAACGAGGGGTTGACCGTGCTCCCGGCGCTCCTCGATATCGACAGCCACAAGAAACTCATGACGGCAGCCGGGAAATCGCGCCGAACCGCCGGCGGCGAGCAACAGACCGCCATCGCCGCGATGCCGCGCGACGCGATCTGGAAACGCCGCGAGGACGGCTTGCAGAATCTCATCGTCGCCCGCGCGATCCTTTCCGCGGACCTGCCGGCGAAGCTGCTCAAAAACGCGGCGCGTCTGCGGTTGCCAATCCGATTCGGCGAGTGTTAACAAATCCGGCGAGCCACGTTCCCCGGTGCTCAGCACAGCCGCTACCGCGCAACCCTTTTCCGGGACTCCTCGGCGTGACGCTTCGAGCAACAACTTCGCCAGACGCGGTGGCAGCGGGAATTGAGCCATCTCGGGCGTCGCATGCAAACGGTCCAACAAAGCATTCGCAGCTGAGAGCGCGGCTTCCGGCGGTGGTTCGAGCCAATCCAATGTGCCAATCTTCATTGCTCGAAGCTGTAGCACGATCTGCGACAGCTCGCGTCTTAGAATTTCCGGCGGATCCGCCGCCGGGCGGCGATGAAAATCCTCGGCCGTATAGAGACGGATGACCCGCCCTGGCGCGGTTCGCCCCGCCCGTCCGGCCCGCTGCGTAGCCGAGGCCTGGCTGATCCGGTGTAGATTCAGCGAGGGCACGCCGGTCCACGGTGAATCGACGGCTACACGCGCGAGACCGCTGTCGATGACAGCCGTGACGCCTTCGACCGTTACCGAACTCTCGGCGACATTGGTCGATAGGATCACCTTACGCCGACTCGCCGGCGTCACCGCCCGGTCCTGCTCGGATGGGGACAAATCCCCGTGAAGCGGAACCACCAGCAAACCGAATCGTTCACACGCGCTCGCGGCTCGGCGGATCTCGGCTGCACCCGGTAAGAAGACCAGCACATCCCCGCTCAGGCCCTCCCTTATCATCCGCTCGAGCGCCCCGGCAACTTGCTCTTCGAGCGGAGCAGCAGAGTATGGGGTGTATTCGATACGCAGGTCAAAGAGTTTCCCCTCGGAACGAAGCACCGGACAGCCGCCTAGATATCGTGCGATCGGATCTGCGTCGAGCGTCGCGGACATCACCACGATTCGCAACACGGTCCGCTTCAAGAGCGCCAGAGCGAGGTCCGTGTCCAAGTGTCGCTCGTGAAACTCGTCGAGCACCACCACGCCGACGCCGCGCAAGTTGGGGTCAGACAATAGGCGTCGCGTGAGGACGCCCTCGGTCACGAATCGAAGACGAGTTCGCGGACCGCTCACATCCTCGAAACGCACCTGGTATCCCACGGTTTGTCCAACTTCTTCGCCCAACTCGCTTGCCACGCGCCGCGCAGCCATGCGAGCCGCGAGACGCCTCGGCTCGAGCACCACCACGTCGCCGAGGAGGAGCAGGGCACGCGGGACTCTCGTCGTCTTGCCCGCGCCGGGCGGGGCTACGATCACCAGGTGTTGCGAATGCTTCAGCTCTTCGACGATTCGTGGCAGCAGCGCATCAACCGGAAGCGGGACCCTCATTCGCCGATTACGGCGCGAATGGTCTCCGGCGCATTCCCTTCCAGACGATTGTTTACGAAGATATACGCGGCCCGCCGCTCCTCTCGCATCCGGCGAATCACTTCCCTCAACGCGTCGCGCGCCTCGGGATTTTCATCGCGCACCTTATCGTACGGCGTGAACTTCGCGACGGCGTCCTCGTACGCGCGTCCTTCGCGCAACAGCGCGCGGACTACGGTGAAGTCCGCGGTGAAAGCTCCTTCAATCGCGATCTGCGAGGAGAGCGGAGGCATCCGCGTCCATGCATTCAAAACGTGCGCGGCATTGTGCGCGCGCAAACAGTCGAAGTAAGGCGTCGCGAGATACTCCCGGTTCCGGACCTCCACCGCGTATCGAAATCCCTACGGCAGTGCGGCGAGAAACGGGTCTAACCGGCGCACGAATTCGCGTGAAGGTGCGCCTCGCGCGCCAAACTCAAAGATCAACGGAGAAACACGCGACGCGTACGGCGTCAGAGATTCGAGAAACAGCGCCTGCAATGCGTCCGCGTTCAGGTAGGATTCGTTCTTCAAGCCGGCGCGCGGCCCATAGCGGGCATGCTTCGGAAATACCTCGGCCGTGACTTCCTCGGGAACCTTCAGCGCGAAACGCAGATTGGCGGGAGCGGACGCGAACAAACGCCGCCAGTACTCCGGCGAAGGAAATTGATAGAAGGAGAAATCTCCACAAACGATAGGAAATGTTTCCGCGTATTCGGCCAGACATTCCGTCTCGAAACGTTTCTGCGAGAATTTCCCTCGGGCAAGATATCGTTCCCGAGTGTAGATCTGATCGAGCCAGCCCTCGTATTTCCAGGAGCTGGTTCCGACCCATATGTTGCCGTCAGCCAGGCTCCGCAGCCGTTGTGCGAACGCGGCACGATCAAAGCCCGGCTGTGGATCGAACAGCGGAAGCACAAGCCGTGGTCAATATGCGTGCGCGGACCGTCCGTAGAAGGGGTCCGCTCCGGCTTCGATGACTCCATCCGGATTCACTTTGATCAGCACCGGCGCGGCTCCGTTCGCAAAACGTGAACGGACGCTGACGTGATGGCCGCGCTCACTCAGTTCGGAAACGGTCGATTGCGGTGTCCTTTCGTCGAGCATCAGGTCGCCGCGATTCCAGGCATGATTGTCAAAGCTCGAAACCAGGTGGCGGGTTTCGAAACGCGGCGCTTCGATCGCGTTTTGCGCGTTCATATTGAACTCGAACACGTCCATCATGATCTGGGTCAGTGCCTGGTCCTGGTCGTCGCCGCCAGGTGTCGAAAGCGTGAGATAGGGCCGGCCATCGGCGTACGTCACCAGGGTGGGGCTGAGCGTAACGCGCGGCCGTTTACCGCCGGCCAATTCATTCGGATGACCGGGAATCAGCACGAAGCTCTGCGCGCGTTCCGTCAACGGAATGCCCGTATCTCCGGCAATCACGCTTGGCAGCCAAGCGCCGGAAGGCGTCGCGGAAAACATCATGCCGTCGTGATCGATCGCGTCGACGCACGTCGTGTCGCGCGCCATCAACTCGTCGTCGATTTTCACCATCGCGACCTCGGTATCGGCCGGATGCTTGCCCGCTTTTCCGTTGATCTTGCCGGGAATGAAATCGAGCGAAGCCTTGGAGGTGATCAGGCGGCGGCGCTCGGCCCCGTATTCCTTGGAAAGAAGAACATCGCCGGGAACCTTCGAGAACTTCGGATCGCCATAGTACGTATCGCGATCGGCGTACGCCAATTTCAACGCTTCCGTGAGGCGATGAATGTACTCAGCCGAATTGAAAGGAGCGCGATTGGTATAGCCATCCATGATGTTCAGCGTCTCGATCATGGCTGGTCCCTGGCTCCAGAATCCGGGTTTATACACTTTGTATCCCCGATACGTTCCCGAAACCGGCTCTTCCACTTCAAGCTTGAACGCCGCCATATCCTCATAGCGCAAGAGACCGTTATTGGCTTTGCTGAACGCATCGATCTTGTGGGCGATTTCGCCGCGGTAGAAATAATCGCGCACCGCGTCGATGGCGGCCTGACGATTTGCACCGTGGGCGTGAGCTTTTTTCTCCGCCTCCACCATGGCGCGGATGGTGCGCGCGAGATCCGGTTGCCGGAAGATACTGCCTACGGGAGGCACCTGGCCATTAGGCAGGAAGTGCGCCTTCGACGTAGGCCACAGGTCAAAGAAGCGGGCGCTGCGCGCGATACTGCCGGACCGCATTTCGTCTATTGCAAATCCATCCGCGAGCTCGATAGCCGGCTCGGCGATCTCGCCAAAAGACTTGGTGCCGAACTCGCGCAGCGCCAGCAGGCCCGCATCCACCATTCCAGGAACCAGCGCGGGCATCAGCCCCGCCACGGGGATCATGCCCTTCAATCCGCCCGGCTCCATCTCCTGCACCTCACCCGGCTGAAGCTTGCGGTTCCGGAAAAACTCCGCTGTGGCGAGCTTGGGCATCGTCCCGACGCCCGCGATTGCGTAGACTTTCCCGGTTTTGGTGCGGATCAGGATGGGCGCTTCGCCGCCCATTCCGAAGTGCGAAAACTCGGTGACCGAGGCCGAGAACATCGTGGCCACGCCCGCATCCACGGCGTTACCGCCTTGATAGTAGATACGCATGCCGGCTTCAGTGGCGTAATCCGTGCCCGCAGCTACCGCGCCATGCGTGCCGCGCACCGATTGCCGTACGGGGCGAAACATTTCTCTGGAAGGCTGATTCTGGGCCGCGCACAAACTGGCCAAAGTCAAAAAGATGAGCAACTTCTGCCGGGTCATGGTTCTCCTCGACGCTGAACTCATTATAATGGTTTCACGATGGAGCCGACTTCACGTCCAACCGCACCGGAGTCGCCATCCCAGGATCATGAACCGATGCTATTCTGTCCGGTCTGCAGCCGGCGGCTTACAGAACGAAAATGCAAGTTGTTCTGCGAACAATGCGGCTACTACATGAGTTGCGCGGACTACTACTAACAAAATGAGCGAACTGGCAGATCTTCTTGAGCGTTACCGCCGCGGCGCCGAATTGCTGGCTGTCGCGACTACCGGCGCCGCCGGTCCCGAACTGGACTTCCATCCTGCCGAAGGAAAGTGGAGCGTGCGCCAGATTGTCTGCCATCTGGTGGACACCGAAGCTGTCGCCGTGATGCGTTTTCGGCAGTTCATTGCGGAAGACAACCCGACCCTGACGGCCTTCGATCAAGACTCGTGGGCAACCAAGCTGGGCTATGAAAAGCGCAAGATTTCCCAGGCGCTCGAAGCGTTCCGAATGCTGCGGATGTGGAATTACGAGCTGCTGAAGGATCAGCCGCCAGAGGTTTTCGAGCGCGGCGCGACCCATACCAAGCGCGGCGCGGTAAAGATGATCCAGTTTCTCCGGATCTTTGCCGAGCACGTCGAAAATCACGCCAAGCAGATCCAGAGTGTTCGCGCCGCGTTCAAAGAGCATCGGGCCAGCCAAGTCGCGCAGTAGCCCAGGATGCCTGCAGCGGATTCCGGCCATTTCACGTGCAACGTCTGTGGCGCGAAGTGTATTCGTCCAGAGGGCGGCCTCGGGCGTGAGACCGCGAACTGCTCGATTTGCCGGTCGACCGTGCGGCTGCGCGCTCTGATCGCGCTTCTGTCACAGGAAATCTTCGGTGTCCTGCTGGCGCTTCCGGAATTTCCCGTGCTGAAGGGAATCCGCGCGATCGGCATGAGCGATGCCCCGGATCTTTCATCCCGCCTCGCCGAAAAGTTCGACTACACCAACACCTTTTATCATCAGGCCCCGCAGTTCGACGTCACGCGGCCGGATGCGCGGGATCACGAACGGTATGACTTCATTCTCTCGAGCGAAGTGATGGAGCACGTGCCGCCGCCGGTGGAAGATTCCTTCGCCACGCTGAGCAGGATGCTCAAGCCGGACGGCTTCCTGCTGATGACCACCCCTTACACGCTCGATGGCAAGACCGCCGAACATTTTCCGACGCTCCATGAATACACGCTTGCCGCACCCGGCGGACGGACCGTGTTAGTGAACCGGCGCGCCGATGGAATGGTGGAGGTGTTCGAGAATCTCGCGTTTCATGGCGGGCACGGTTCCACGCTCGAGCTGCGGTTGTTCACCGAGCCTTCTCTACGCGAAATATTGGCCGGCGCGGGCTTTTCCGAAGTTCACTTCGCCGCTGAGGACTGGCCGGAGTTTGGAGTCGAACACTCGGAAACCTGGTCGTTGCCGATCGCCGCGCGCAAGGGGCATTTTCGCGCACCCGCCGGCGAGCTGGCTCGGGAATATCGCGAAGCGTGCCGCCGCGCGGCGCGGGCCGAGAAAGATCTGGCCGCCTTGAGCGCTGAGTACGAACGGCACATCGCCTTCCATAATTTGGCGCACGACCGCCTCAATAGCGAACTGGCCGAGCGCACACATTGGGCCCGCAAGGTGGAGCGTGACTTCGAGGAGCGTACAAAATGGGCCCAGGATCTGAACCGCGAGAAACGCGACGCGATCATGGCATTCGAAAACGAACGCGCCTCCGCCACCGAAGCACGTGAGCGCGCGCTGACTCTCCAGCGCGAGTTGGAAGCCGCGCGGGCCGAACTGGATCGGCTGAGATCGGCGCTATGGACCCGCTTAGGAAGAAAGATCGGCGGCCTTCGCTGAAGACGCGGCCTGAAAATCCCGCAGAATCATTTGCCACGGAGCATAACCGCGATTCGCGGAATACGCATCGTCTTCGAGATGGAATGCTACGTCAATCAAAGACCCAAGCTGCATCCCATCGGCACGATCCGCGAAGTTCCAGGCCTTGGCGCGAAACGTGCGGCCTTCAGACTTGAGGCGTACGAATATGTGCTTCTCGTTGCGAATTTCCGGAATGCTCGCGACCTCAACTCCACGAGCGACAAACACCGGGAATGGGTTCCCGAACCCAAACGGCGCCAGCCCCAGGACGTCGGCTACCGCTTGATCGGTGATTTCGCGAAAACTGATCTCCGTATCGATTTCGAGCGTGGCGATGAAATCCGCTGGCGTTAGAAGTGTAGCCGCGTGCGCTCGTAACCGCTCTCGAAACATCTCGACCTGCTCCGAGGCCAACGTCACCCCGGCGGCTTGTTTATGCCCGCCGAATTTGCTGAACAGGTCCGGCATCGTCTCCAGCGCCTGAAGCAAGTGGAACGCGGGAATGCTGCGGCCCGATCCCTGAGCGGTTCCATTCTCCACGCCCAGCACGAACGCGGGCCGGTGGAATCTTTCCACCACGCGACTGGCGACGATCCCTACCACGCCGCGATGCCATCCTTCTCCCGCGAACACCAACGCCGCGTCTTCATCCGTGACTGGTTGCTGGACGCATTGCTCAAAGATGGCGCGAGCGATCTCTGATTCGGTCTGCTGGCGATCCTTATTCAACTCATGAAGCTGCCCGGCCAGCGTGCGCGCCAGCTCCGGGTCCTCCGTGAGGAACAACTCGATCACGTCGGCAGCGCTGGCCATTCTGCCGGCGGCGTTGATCCGCGGCGCTACGCGAAACGCGACTTGTCCCGCACTGGGAGACTCCCCGTCCGCCAGGCCAGACACATCGAGCAACGCGCGAAGACCGGGATTTTTCACCTGCCGCAGACCCGCCAGACCCAGTTTCACGATCACGCGATTCTCGCCTTGCAGGGGAACCACGTCCGCAACTGTAGCGATCGCCACCAGCTTCAACAGCGAATGCAGCAGCCGCTCCCGGCGCTTCGTTTCCCACCCCAGGTCCCGGAGAAGAGCGTCCAGGAGCTTGAAGGCCACGCCTGCGCCGCATAGATTCTTCTCCGGGTAATGGCAGTCCGCCCGGTTGGGATTCAAGACGGCGATCGCTGGAGGGAGCTCCGCCTCCGGCAGATGGTGATCGGTCACAATCACGTCGATGCCGAGTTGTCGCGCGTGATGCACCACCGCGTTTGCCCGAATCCCGGTATCGACGCTGATGATCAGCCTGACGCCTCGGGCAGCGGCTTCTTCCACCACCTCGGTGCGCATTCCATAACCGTCACGAAGACGGTGTGGAACGTGGAAAGACGCGCATCCGCCGAGCAGATCGATTCCTTTTTTCAGAATGACGATCGCGCTGGTTCCGTCGACATCGTAATCCCCGTATAGGAGCACCGGTTCTTTCTGCTCAATCGCCCGGCGCAGACGATCCACCGCGTCGCGCATGCCCGTAAGCAGATACGGATCGTGCAGTTCGTTGAGGGATGGATCGAAGAACCGGCGCGCCTCAACGGGCTCGCGCAAGCCTCGGGCCCAAAGCACCCTTGCGGCGACAGGAGCGATCCCCATCGTCGTGGCCAGAGCGGACACTCCGAAAGAGTCAGTCTTGGAGACGGTCCACTTCACTAATTTTTCGAAAAATATCCGCCGAGCGCCTCTTCGTCGTCATCGTCGAAGGTCGCATCGATGCGATCGAGCAGGTCATTCAGATCGTCAAACCATTCCGTGCGAAGGTCGAAGATATACACACGCGGCCCGAGATCGAAGGAGAGCTCGATCTGGCAAATGAAACCCGAGTAAGCACGCATTTCAGTCAGATGAGTTCGGAGGGCACGGCTCTCCTCGCGCGGAATCCCCGAGGTTTGCAGCCGGTCCAGCGCATCGTCGATCAACTCGTCGCTGAAATCATTCGCCCAGAGGGTCACCAGCCGCACGCCGGCGCTCTCCGCGGCGCCCAGGAACGCGTGGTAATCCGGATGCCCCTTGGTGTCCCAATAAACGGATGGCGGGTCCCCGCCTTCGCGCGGAGATCCGTGAAAGACCACCATCCCGCGCGATTCCACATAATCCTGGATTTCGGAGCGCAGCGTATCGAGGTTGAGTTTCATCGCTTAGAAGCCGCTCCTTTAACTAACACATAGGATATCGTGGGCCGACTTAGGCCCGGGCCAGCCTTAGGAAAACCTTAACACAATAACCCAAAATGAGAGGAAACGTCATCCCAAAGCCCCGTTCGGCGTCAACATAGGCATGATGACCAAGTGTAACCTGGGGACTTGTGGTGGCCATCATAACATTGGGCGGCAGAGCAGCGAGCGATCCATTTGCATAGAGCTCCACATATTCTGATCGCCTGCTCATGGCTCGCGGCGGTCTGCTTCGGCCAAAGCGGTGTGATCAAGTCCGAAGGACAGCTGATCCCGGGCGCTACCGTGAAAGCGACCCAGGGCGATCGGGTGCTTCTCACCGTAACCGACGCCTCTGGCGCTTTCCAATTTGACGGAATGACGCCGGGCGCCTGGATCGTCGAGGTCGATATGTTCGGCTTCGATCACGCCCGCAAAGAAGTGCAGATCGGGGCCAGCCCCACGAAAATCGACTTCTCGTTACAACTGCGCGAGCAACGCACGCGTCCCGGTGCGCGGCCTCAAGAAGACGCAACTGAAGCGGAGGCAACGAATCCGGCGCTTCCGGATGCGTCTAACGCCGCTCCGCCCGGAGCTCCTCAGGTGGCTGCGGATGGATCGAACGAATCGTTCCTGGTAAACGGAAGCCTTAGTCAAGGGTTGCAGACGCAGCCGGGCGACATGCGGCCGGATTTCGGCGGACCGGGTGGCCCCGGTGGATTCGGCGGATTAGGCGGGCTCAATGCGCAACAGGGACCGAATCCCGCCGGGGTACCGGGCGGCGCACTGCAGGCTGGCGGTGGACCCGGCGGAGGTGGTGGCGGATTCGGTGGAGGCGGCGGTGGATTCGGCGGCCGCGGCGGTGGCGGCGGATTTGGCGGGGGCCGTCGCGGACGCGGCCCGCGCGACCGGAACGGCAATGCCGCATTCATCGGGAATCGTCGACCCAACAATAACCGGATCACAGGTTCGATCTTTTATCGGACCGGAAATTCGGTGCTCAATGCGCGCCCCTTTTCGGTGAACGGTCTCACGGAGCCGAAGGCCGCCTACGCCCAAAACTATTTTGGATTCTCCGCGGGCGGGCCGCTGTTCATCCCCAAGCTGTTTAATCTCGAGAAGGTTTTCTGGTTTATCAATTACAACGGAACTCTGCTGCGCAATGGTGTGGATCAGGCGTATACGGTTCCCACTATGGCGGAACGTTCCGGCGACTTTTCAGCGATTCCCGGTGTGCAGTTGTATGCGCCCCAATCGGCAGTGTGCCCCGCCGTATCCGGCAGCATCATTCCCACGGGTTGTATCAGCCCGGTTACCCAAAAACTATTGCAATACATTCCACTGCCCAACCAGCCGGGCGATACTCGCAACTATCGTCTGGTCGCCTCCAATCCGAGCAACACGGAAAACCTGAATACGCGCATCAACACGAACGTGACTCAAAAGGACACGCTAGCCTTTACGTTCAACTTTCAGAGTCGCGACACCCAAACCTTCGAGCCTTACGGCTGCTGCGATTCGATCCATGGCCAGGGCCTCAACACCAATCTAAACTGGCGGCACAGATTCGGGAACCGAAGCTTCAACAATGTGACACTGTCCTTCAATCGCAACACCACGACGGCGACCCCGTTTTTCGCGAATAATCTGGCCTCCGATCTCGGTCTTACAGGCGCTTCCTCCGATCCGCGGGATTCCGGACCGCCCAACTTGGGCTTTGCGAGCTTCTCCGGCTTGACCGATTCCAATTGGCAAAAGACCGCCGTCTGGAATTATGGCGCCAGCGACACGACGCAGCTCCATCGGGGCAAGCACAACTGGAGCTTCGGCACGGGCTTTACGCACTATCTGAACAATACGATAGGCGACCCTAATGGCCGCGGCACGTTCAGCTTTTCAGGCCTCGCCACGGCGGAGTACGTCAATGGACTCCCCGTGACCAACACCGGAAACGATTTTGCCGATTTCCTCCTCGGTCTGCCGGAAACAAGTTCGATCAGCCACGGAGACGCCGGCGTATTGAGCGCATACTTCCGCAGCAATCTGTACAACGCCTTCGCCATGGACGATTGGCGCGTGACGAGCAATTTCACGCTCAACCTGGGCGTGCGGTATGAGTATTTCACCCCGTGGCGCGAAGAGTACGGGCACATGGTCAACCTGGACGTAGCGCCGGGCTTCACGGCCGTGGCCCCAGTGACCGCCGGTCAGACCGGACCATTGACGGGCGCGATGTACCCGTCGACGCTGATCAATCCGGATCATCACGATTTCGGACCGCGCCTGGGCATTGCCTGGAAGCCGAGCGCCCGCAGCAAGATTGTGGTCCGCGCTGGCTACGGAATCTACTACACTCCCAACCAATACAACAAATTCGAGTCGAATCTCTCCGCGCAGTATCCGTTCGCCGTCACAAATTACATCACCACCAGTAGCGCGAACCTGTTGACGCTCGCCAACGGCCTGGTGGCCGTGCCGGCCGGAAAATCGATCACGAACACCTACTCCGTAGCGTTGAACTATCACGACACCTATATCCAATCGTGGAATTTTTCGGTGCAAAGAGATTTGCCGGGCAGACTGGTGGGCGAGGTTCTCTACACCGGGACCAAAACCACAAATATGGACGTTCAGCAAGCTCCGAACCAGGCGCCCCTGGGGTCCGCATTGACGTCCGAGCAACGCTTTCCGATCGCTAACGCCGGGAGTTTCATTTTCGACAATCCGGTCGGCGATGCGACTTATGAAGCTCTTCAACTCCGGGTGACCCGGCGTTTCCAACGCGGTCTTTCGGCGAACCTTCTCTACACGTATGCAAAGGCAATCGATGATGCCGTGCTGGCGCAGAATTTCTACGATCAGAGCGCGGAGAAAGCTTTGTCGACCTTCGATCGCCGCCAAGTCATGACCTTGAACTGGGTCTGGGCTTCGCCGGTGGACGCGACGCGAGGGTTCTTGTCGCATTCGGCGTGGGCCGCGAAGGCGCTCAAGGACTGGACCGTATCCGGAAGCATTACGGCGGAGACCGGCACTCCGCAGACGGCGACGGTCGCCGGAAACCTGGACGGCAGCGGTTCTGTAGCCACCCTTCGCGCCGACGCGACGGGCCTGCCGGTCGATTCCGGTTCCGGCTTTTTCAATCCTGCCGCGTTTGTGGTTCCGTCCGCTGGGCAGTTCGGAACGGCGGGCCGCGATACCATCACGGGGCCGGGGATGTTCATGCTCAACCTATCGGTCGCCCGCAGTATCAACCTTCACTCTGAACGGCGTCGTCTTGAATTTCGCATCGATTCGACCAACACTTTGAATCACGTCAATCCGTCCGGCTTGGTCACGGTCGTGAACTCCGCGCAATACGGCCTGATTACGAGCGCCGGCCAGATGCGCCAGGTGACTGCTACCTTGAGGTTGAGATTCTAATGAAAAATCTGCTTGTCCTGATCGCGTTCACGCTCTTCGCCCAGCAGCCGGTATTCCGGTCGGAAACCAAGCTGGTCATCGTTAACTTGAGCGCGAAAGACAAGTCCGGCCGCGCGATTACGAATCTCAAGAAGGAAGACGTCGAGATTCTCGAAGACGGTGTGCGCCAAGATATCAGTGTTTTCGAACTCCAGAAGCTGTCAGGAGAGCCCCTTGCGCCGGTCTCGTTCGGCACAACCACGCCGCGAACGCTGGAGGAGAGAACCACGTCTGTGTCCTCGGGAAAAGCGGTGGTCGCGCCCACGGCAAACAATCCGATTCGATACCAGGACCGCCGGCTCCTGTGTTTGTTCTTCGATATGACTTCGATGGACCCTCCCGAGCAGTTGCGCGCGCAGGAGGCCGGCATCAAGTTTCTTCAATCGCAGATGACCGCGGCGGACCTGGTCGAAATCATGACCTATTCGACCGCGATCAAAGTAGTCCAGGAGTGGACCGATAATCGCGAGCTGCTCATCGAAACATTGCGCAAGTTGAACACCGGCGAGGGAAGCGATCTGGCGGATATTGCGGCCACCTCGGCCGATGAGAACGACGATAGCGGCAGCTTCACGGCCGACGAGACCGAGTTCAATATCTTCAATACGGACCGCAAGCTGAGCGCGCTGGAAGACGCGGCTAGGAAGCTGAGCATTTTCCCCGAGAAAAAGGCGCTAGTGTACTTCTCGAGCGGCATCGGCAAGACGGGCGTTGAGAATCAATCGCAGATCAAGGCCACGGTGAATGCCGCCGTGCGCGCCAACGTCTCGTTTTACCCCGTGGACGCGCGCGGGCTGGTGGCTCTGCCGCCGGGAGGCGATGCATCGACGGCTTCGCCGCGCGGCACCGGCATGATCACCGGAACCAAGCAGGCTGGCATCCGTTCGAGTTTCCAGGACACTCAAGAGACGCTGGTCACGCTCGCCTCCGATACCGGCGGAAAGGCGATGCTCGACACCAATGACCTGACCATGGGCATCCGCCAGGCGCAGGAGGATATTGGCAGTTACTACATCATCGGCTACTACAGCAAGAACGACGCCGAGGATGGAAAATTCCGTCGATTGAAAGTGAATCTGTTGGATAAGAGCATTTCTGCCAAGCTCGACTATCGCACCGGCTACTACGCGGCGAAACAATTCAAGAACTTCAACGCGTCGGATAAGGAGCGGCAACTCGAAGAGGCGTTGACGCTGGGAGATCCCGTGAGCGAGCTCCCTCTGGCCCTGGAAGTCGATTACTTCCGGGTGGCGAAGGAGCGTTACTCCGTTCCCATCTCCGTGAAAATTCCCGGCTCTGCTCTGGGGCTGACCAAGAAGGGCGCCAAGCAGACCAATGAATTCGATTTTATCGGACAGGTGCGCGACGCCTCCGGAAAGCTGGTGGGCGGGGTGCGCGACAACATCACGGTGAAACTCAACGACGCGGACGCGGCGCAGATGGGGCGCCGGCACCTTCAGTACGATTCTGTGCTCACGCTCGCGCCCGGAACCTATGATCTGCGCTTCCTCGCGCGTGAGAATCTATCCGGTAAGATGGGTACTTTTGAGACGAAGTTCACCGTGCCGGATTTGAACGCCGCGAAATCGCTGCGCGTCAGCTCCGTGGTCCTGAGCAGCCAGAAGGAAGCGGTTTCCTCGGCAGTGGGCAGCGCCGACACCAATAAGAAGTTGGTTGCCGCCCACCCATTAGTGCAAGACGGCCAGAAGCTGGTGCCCAGCATCACTCGGGTTTTCAGAAAGGATCAGACGCTCTATGTTTACTTTGAAGCGTACGACCCCACGATGGACCCGGACCGAAAGGTGCCCAGCCTGACGGCGGATGTGGATCTCCTTCTCGGTGCAAAGAAGGTCTACAGCTCCCGTCCCGTCCGGGTCAATAAACTGGCCACGTCCAGACCCGGCGTCGCGCCCTTCTCGTTTCAGATCCCGCTCGGCAGGCTGCCGGCCGGACGTTACGTATCCCAGGTAAACGTCATCGACGAGACGGGTAAGAAATTCGCCTTCCCGCGCAATGAGATCGTGCTGCTGGCGTCGGACAATACTCCAGCGCCTGCGCAGAATTAACTCCCCGTTCGCGAACTTGTTCCTATTGGCTTTGGCTAGCCGGCCAGGTGTACGGCGTAAATCAACCCGCCGAAGAGCACCACCCCGGCAAGCGCGTACAGCGCATACCGGACCATCCGCTGTTTGCTGGTGGTGGTACGATTCTCATCTTTCAACATTTGCTCTTCGAGACTGTCGAACATATAACCTCCAAATAAAATGCCGCTAACGTAGGAGCCACAGTCTGAGCTAGCCAAAGTATAGTCCTGTGGGGGATGAAAGGAAACCCCCCTCAGAATCGTGTGATTAGAAGTTGGGCGCTCCCGCGCGATCCAGCAGGACTTGGGCGGTATTTAGCAACGCTCTGACTCGCGATTGGGAGTCCGCAATCCAACGGGCGGCGGCAATAGCTTCCTCAGGACGATCGGCATCAAGCCATGCGTCCACCACCGAAGAGTCGGAATTGTCTCCGCTTCTGTTCAACATCCCAGCGAGATCGTTCGCCGCGTCCATGTCGCCGACCTTGATGGCAGCGAAGAGAAGTCTTTGGATCGCCTCGTCCTTATAGTGAACGCCTGGCGACGTTCGCCTGGCGATTCCGGGCTGGGGCTTGGGACGCGGCGGAAGATCCTGGGCGAGAGTGGTGGCGACCCGAAATGTTTCAGTGCCGTTACCGGTCAAATGACCTTTGAATTGAGCGGTCGCAATAGAAGCGAGCACAGAAATTTTCCCGAATAGAAGGTTGGGTACGGACTGAACGAGGTGTCTGGCAGCATCGAAATCGGCTCGCGCCCGATCGTCGTTGAATACCCGGAGCCAGGCGTTCGCCGCAGCGGTCAGGGCCTCCGCTTTTGCGAGGAAGGACGAGGAATCGGCCTCTGGAATGGTCTTGGCAAACTGCTCGGCGAGTTCCGGCTGGCTGGTCAGGATCAGAATATGTTCGATGCTGGCGATGCCGAGCGCTCGTTGAAATGGCGTTGAAGCGTATTCGGTGAGGCGCTGGAGGCCCTCGCGGTCGCGGGCGGCGACTCGATCGTAAAGCTCCTTCATAAAGTCGGCATTCGCGCCAGAACGGTCCGCAGTTTCCTTGTCGCCGGCGTTATCGAAGCCGTCCGGAGTGATGGGGAAGAGCGAAATGGGTGACTCTTGCATGTTGAGCTTGGGGCGCGGATGCGGGGTGGCGGAGATCAGATCGGGAGGGCGCTCAGCGATAAACTGCA
Source organism: Bryobacteraceae bacterium (assembly GCA_050015435.1). Taxonomy (GTDB): domain Bacteria; phylum Acidobacteriota; class Terriglobia; order Bryobacterales; family Bryobacteraceae; genus Palsa-187. The sequence continues at coordinate 4,443 of JBEKBK010000022.1, read as the reverse complement.
AGCTTTGGTCGACAGAGGCGAACAGCTGTTTCCGACGCTCAGGGCTTACCACCTTCGCCGCGAGTTGGCGGGCGGCTTCAAAGCGGAGGCGAGCCTGCTTGGGCTGGCCCATGCGCCAGAGGAGGTCAGCGAAGGAGGTGAGGAATGCCGCCTTCTTCTCGGGGTCGGCGATGGATTCGAGGCTTTTCTCAGCGCGCTCCTGGTGCCCGTAGACGACCCATGCTCGCCAGAGCGGATACGGGGGAACTTGGAATGGGCCAGAGGATTTCGCGAAGGCGCGCTCAGCGTCTTCGAGGTATCCGGCGTGCGCGTAGAGTCGAGCGGCCCAGCTATGAGGGTCGCTGTGGTCGTTCAAGAGGCGGACATTGGCGGAAGCGGCTTCAGCTTCGAGGAGCAGGGAGTGAACTTCGGGATAGAGATCTGGGGTTTGGGCACCGAGGGGAGTGATAGCCAGGATGAGCGCCGCTAGAGACTTCATGGCCGTGCTCTGAGCCTATCGCACAGCAGTGGAGATTTGGGAACGCGACCTGCCTCAGATCTGCAGGGCCGCGGCCAGCTCTTTATCCCCACGAACCCGCCAGATTCTCGAATCGAGCACGTAGTGGGTGAATGGGATGCCCCAGATCGCGGCTTTGATCCATTCCACGGCCGGGAAAAGCGCCTGGGGAAGAATGGCGAGCAGCATGTACAATCCGATGGCGAGGAACAGGTAATGTCCGAAATCCTTGGCAAACAGCGCCGCCAGACCGTGCCGTTGCGAAGCGTCCGGTCCGGAGTAGCGATTCTTGTTGTGGAACCACAGCAGCCGGTGGTATTGGAAGGAGTGAAACAGACCCAGGGCGATTCCAGCGCGCACGATTCCGTCGGGCCCCAGACTGGCGGCATCCAGAAACGCCATCCATTGCAGCGGCACCAGTACGGAGAGCAGCAGCAGCTTGGGAGTGTTCATCGGGAGCCGCATCCGGAACTTCTTTACTTGATGCGCCAGGTACATCACCACGAAGCCCACGTAAGCCACCGTTGCCGCCCCGCCCAACCACACGGCTGGACGGAACGCCTCAAGACGTGTCTTGATCACGAACAGAGCCAGCGGCAGGATCGTCGATGACAAAAGAAACCAACGGTCCAGCTTCTGGTCGAACGGGTCACGCTCCTTGTTCTTGGCCTTCCACAGCATCATGAAACCGAAGTGCTGCTTGGCGATGTGGTAGTGCTGCCAGCACACCGCGAAAAGATAGAACAAGGACGCCTGACCGAACCACACCATCACGGGCCCCCCGACCATCAAGGGCACGATAATCCACAAAAACCAGCCGAGCCTTTTTCGTTCCTGCTTGTCGAAATATGTACGGGTGACCGTGGCGATCACGTGGGGACCGTCCACGCCGACCAGCCAGATCAGGTAGATCAGCGTGATCGGAAACCCGACGGCCATCAGCCCAAGAGCCAGGTAGCTGATCGAGGCCGATCCGATGAACCAGACGAGATCGTCCCGCCGCGAGATGATCCATTTCGTCGAGACGCTCTGAATCTGGATCCCTTGCGGGAGCGACGGCGTGATCGCGACAGTGCTCATGATGGCCCTTCAAGGGGACCATCGTCGGACGGAGGTCACGCCTGCATAAGGCGTTTCGCGTACTACGTTTTACTTCGCAGCGGCCGCGGCCTGCTGTTTGTCATTTCTTGGCCGCAGCTTGTTGCTGCGCAAGCGTGCTCTTGAAAACATTCTCGTTGATGTCGATTTCGGTGCGATACCCTTGCGGATCGATATAGGGATTCGGCCCTTTGCCGAGTTTCGCGTACTTCTCTTTCATGCCGAACATTCCCGGATGGGATCCGAGTGGCACATCGCACGCCAATCCGCGCATGACTTTGAAGGTGCGCCTGTAGTCGTCCGCGATTTGCGGGTAGTCCTTATTGTTCACCAGCGCGACGCCGGGGTTTACGCCCATGCTGCCGACGATGACCACGTCATAGGTCTTGCCGCCCTCTTGAGCCTTAAAGGTCCAAGTGGTGCAGCCCTTGGTGTGCCCAGGTGTCAGATGCGCAGTGAGCGTCATTCCGCCCAAGCTCACCGTGTCGCCGTCATGGATGACCTGATCTATCGGATGAGGCTTGCCCCCAGGCTGCATTTTCTCAAGCGCGGGAACATCTTCCGCCATGGCGATCACCTTGGCCCCGGTAAGCTCTTTCACCATCGCATCACCTTCCATGTGGTCCGAATGTGCGTGGCTCCCGAGCAGAATCTTGATGTCTGTAAAACGGAATCCAAGCTTCTCCACGGATGCGCGAATTACCGGGACGGTCACCTCAAAGTCGCTGTTGATCAGGATGTCCCCCGCCGGGGTGACGATCAGAAAAGAACCAAGCGCCTGCGGACCGACGAAGTAGACGTTCCCGATAATCTTGTGCGGCGGGAAGGGGTTGTTCACCTGGTCTCTGGGACCGAGATTGCGCGCAATCAGGTCCTCGGGCGTCATCGGAACTTTCATCATCTGGGCCGGAAGGTGCGCTGCGAACATCGCGGTCAGCAGAAACCATGGGATCAACTTTTCGGTTGGCATGATACACGCAGGATATCAATACTTCCGGAACACGCGCAAAACGGAGCACAGCGCGATCGGTTCCTTGCCCGACTCGGAGGTGCGCGCCGCACCCTTTGCGCTTCGAAACGCTTACTTCACCGCGATGAACGAAAGTTCGATCTCGGCCCCAGCCCCCATCAATCCGGTGCTGACGCCGGTCCGTGCAGGGAAGTCCCGCTGGAACGCTTCTTTGTAGGCCGCATTGATTTCCGGGAACTTCGTTCGGTCGGCGGCGTAAGCCATCCCCTCGACCATATCCGACATCTGGAATCCTGCGGCCTTCACAGTACGGGCGATCCGCGCGAGCGCCTCCTTGGTCTGCGCCGCAGCATCGCCCTTATTGTCTGCCGTGTTGCCGGTGATTCCCGCGACAAACAGGCGATTCCCCACCCGAATCGCGGCACTGAGGTTTGGATTCGCCGTGCCGGGAGAGCCGTCGGCGTTAGGAGTAGTGATCGCGGTGCGGCTGGCGTCTTTGACTGCGATCATGCTGATCTCGATCAAATAATCGGGACTGGTCAGTCCTGTTCTCAGCGTGGCGCGCGCGGGAGGCGAGCTTGGAAAATACGAATGGTAGGCGGAGTTCATCGCCTGAAAGTTGGCGGCGTCGGTCAAATACACTCGCGACTGAACCACGTCGGCCAAGCTCATACCGGCCTGCTTTAGAATCGCCGCGCCGTTATCGAGCACGTACTTCGTCTGTACCGTGATGTCGCCCTTAACGTTGGAATTGTCCTTGCCGTTCCGGCTGACCAGGCCGGCGAGAAACACCGTATCCCCACTCTTGATGCCATAACTGTATGGAAGAGGTGAGTTGCTCCAATCGCTGGGGCGCACGATCGTGCGCTCCCCGCCATTCGGCACGGCAATGACGGAAATTTCGAATAGCCCGTCGGCGGCCGGAGTACCGTCCACGATCACCGTGGTTCGTGCCGGCGGGTCCTTCGGCCAGTAGGTCCCGTACACCTCGTTCAGGCCTGGAAAGTCGCTGGCGTTCCGCAGGTACACGCTGACGCTAACGGCGTTGGCCATGCTGGAACCGGCCTGCTGTAGCCGCGCACTAATGTTGTCCAAAGCGTTCTTGGCCTGGCCTTTGATATCGCCCTTCCCGCCCGCCACGCCCGCGGTTCCGGATACGTAGATGAAACCGCCCGCCTTCACGGCCGGGCTCAGCGGCGCTTGGCTGTTGGGGTTGGCCCCGATAATCTCTTTTTTAGACTGCGCGAGAGTCAGAGAAACCGCGAGCACTGCGGCTGTGAATACGGCAAAGAGACGCATGAATTTCCTCCTGGGGCTGAGACGTTTATTCTATCAGGCGCGGCTCGGCTAAATCTTTGAACGAATTCACCCGATGTGGACTAAGTGGACGTATTAGTTGCGCGCCAAGCCATCTTCGATCGCCAACGGAAACTTTATGGCTACGAGCTGCTATTCCGGTCGGATGCGGCAACCAACGCCTTCGATGGCACCGAAGCCACCGCGGCGACCATGCAGGTGCTCTCGAACACGCTGCTCTCGATCGGGGCTGAACAGCTTTTGGGCGACAAGAAAGCCTTCATCAACTTCGACCATCGTCTCTTGCAGTCGAACCTGCATTTGACTCTGCCGCCTGGCTCCCTCGTCATCGAAATTCTGGAAACTGTTGTGCCTACCACGGATCTGCTTTCGTTATGCCAAAGCATCCAAAAACAGGGCTATTCTCTGGCTCTTGACGATTTCACCGACGAGCCCGATTTCGCGCCGCTGGCCAGCATTGCCAACCTGATCAAGGTGGACATGCGCCTGAGTTCCCGGGAACAACAGGAACACCTGCTCCGTGCCCACAAGCCGCGCGGCGTTATGATGCTGGCTGAAAAAG
>JBEKBK010000021.1:0-33638 GCA_050015435.1 Bryobacteraceae bacterium | reverse complement strand
ATTCGAGGTCCGTGCGCCATTGCGCGATGGCCGAGGCGCGGTCGCTGATTCCCTCATCGTCGCTCAAGTCGTCGCAGTAACGCATGAATGCGTAGATCGCGCACATCGCCTGCCGGCGGGGCTTCGGAAGGAGCAGGAAGGAGTAGTAGAAGTTCTTGGCCTGTGCCCGGGCGAGCTGGGTACACCAGGCGTAGGATGCATCGACATTCATGTCGTTCTAATTCATGCTGCTCGAGAGAATGCGCGCCGCGCCAACGCGCCCAGCAGCAGACCGAGGCGTTCCGTTTTCGAGATCGCGGGACGCGCCGCCAGCACGTTGTAATCCTGCTGCTCGATTTTATCGAGAATCTTCAGGCCTCCGCGGCTGAACAGCTCCAGATCGATCGCGAGTCTTCGATCCACCTGATCGGCCAACGGCAGGCCCTTCAGAAACAGGTCGCGCGCAACGCTGACCACCTCTTTCATGGCCGCGCGGAAATTCGGGTCGAACTCGCGCTGGATCAAGCGGTCCAAGGAATAACCGTGCCGCTCCAGGACGTCGAGAGGCAGATACACCCGGTCTTTCTCCAGATCCACGGTTACATCCTGCCAGAAATTTGCCAATTGCAAAGCAGTGCAGGTTGCATCGGAGAGCGTTTGCCTCGCGGCGTCCTGGTACCCGCATAGACCCAGTACCAGGCGTCCAACGGGATTCGCGGAATACCGGCAATACTCGAACAGCTGTTCGAAATTCCGGTAACGAGTGACGGACTGATCCTGTTCGAAGGCCTTAATCAGATCGTCGAACAGCTGCATCGGGAGCTGATGACGCGAGGCCGTCCCCTCCAGCGCCACGAACACCGGATGGGTAGTCTCGCCGCGATACATCGCCTGAAGCTCGACCCGCCACCAGGCGAGCAGGCCCAGGCTTTCCGCAGGATCGCCGATCTCGTCGCCCAGATCGTCCGCCCAGCGGCAGAAGGCATAGACGTTGTAGAAGTCCTGGTGGAGGCGCTTCGGCAGCAGAAAGCTCACCACCTGAAAATTTTCGTAATGGTGTGTGGCCAGCGAGCGGGTGTAATCCAGCGATTCTCCCAACGGCCACTGCCGCTTCAACTGCTCCGGCGAGGAAAGAAAAGCCGTGGGAGCAAGAAACACGTGCAAGTCATCCCTCCATGACGGCTTCCGCCTAGGGAATGATCGCGGTCTTGAGATGGCCGTTGTGGCTCATCAAGTGTTGCATCACTTCCAGAAGGTTCGCGAGCGGCTCCACGCGATTCACCAGATCCTTGGCGGAAATGTACCCGCGGCTCACAATCTCGAGGGCCTTGCGAATCAGCGCCGGAGTATGGTGGAAGCTCGCTTTACAGGTTAGCTCGGAATAGTGCAGCAGGTCAGTATCGAGACCCACTTCCGTATCACTAGGGCAACCGCCGAAGAAGTTCACCACGCCGCCGCGCCGCAACAGCTTGAGCGCGAGCTGCCAAACTTCCGGCAATCCAACCGCTTCAATCACAACGTCCGCTCCGCGGCCGCCGGTCGATTCGCGCACCGGGCCTTCGACGTCCGCGCCGTCGTGGTTCACGATCACTTCGTCCGCGCCCATTTTCTTGGCCCGGTCGAGCTGCGGACGCCGGCGGCCAATCGCGATCACGCGCGCGCCGTAGACCGCTTTAGCCATACGTACGAACATCATGCCGATCGGCCCCAAGCCGATGACGGCGATGGTGTCCCCAGCCCGCAGACCGGTTTCCTCCAGACCGCGCAGCACGCAGGCCAGCGGTTCCACCAGGGCCGCGTCCTGATAGCTCAAATGGGCCGGGACCACGTACATGTTTTTTTCGACGATACGCTCCGGGATCCGAATGAATTCCGCATACGCTCCGTTATTGAACATCAAGTCTTCACACAGGTTTTCCTGGCTCCGAAGACAATAGAAGCAGCGCCCGCAGGGCGCGGAATTCGCGGCGACCACTCGCTGACCGACCTGGAAATCGCGTACTTCCGTTCCCATCGCCACGATATCGCCAGCCAATTCATGCCCGAACAGCGCAGGCGGCACAATCATGCGGGCATGATACCCGCGCCGGAATACCTTCACATCCGTACCGCAGGTCAAAGCCGCACGGACGCGCACCAGCACGTCGCCTTTGGCCAGCTTCGGTACTTCAACAGTCTCGATCTGCAGGTGTTCCTTGCCGTACAACACGGCAGCCGTCATCTGCTGATTCACTAAGCTCACCTCTGTGGTTGTACTACTATCTTCAACGATCTGTCATCCGGATGCAACGCGCGCTCGATTCCCTCATGAATTTCGCTCAAGGGAAACCTGTGCGAAATCAATTCGTTCACCGGCAAGGCGCCGCTAAACACCATGTCCGCCGACTCCTTCTGCAAGTCCACGGAGGCGCTGTAAGATCCGCAAAGCACCCTCTCGCCCATGCAGACATCGGCTCCGGAAACTTCGATACGTTCCTGATGCGACGTCTGCGCAAACAACAAGATACGCGCGCCGGGCCGAGAGCAAGCTACGGCCTGCGCCACAATTCCGTGGGCCGAAACCGCAATAATTCCCAGGTCGGCTCCGCGTCCTTCCGTCATAGTCTTTATAGTACGCTCCAGGCCCGGCTCACGCGGATCGAAGGCCGCGTCGGCACCAAACCGGATCGCCAATTCGCGCCTTGAAGCCATCGTGTCGGTCGCCACAATGCGCGCTCCCGTGCGGGCGACCATCATGGTAAAAATCAGCCCGATCGGCCCCTGTCCTAGAATTACCACGACATCTTCAGGTTGCGGATCAATCTGCTTGACCCCTTTGAGACAGGTATTGACCGGTTCGACAAAAGACGCCTGTTCAAAAGAAACACCGTCCGGAATCTTTTCGACGCCGTGGTCGACGATCCAATCCATGACGCGAACATATTGCGAAAATCCCCCACCCGCCGGTTCATATCCCGCCGTGACGCCGACCTTCTTGTATATGGTGCACTGGGCGAAGAGCTTACGTTGGCAGTAGAAGCATTTCCCGCAAGGAATGTGGTGAAACACCACGACGCGGTCGCCGGTCTGAAAACGCGACGACACACCCTCCCCGACGGCGGCCACTACCCCAGCGGTTTCATGACCGTATATGCGCGGCGGCGAAAGCAGATTATACTCGATCTTCTTGAGATCTGTATGACAGATGCCACACGCTTCGACGCGAATCAGGATTTCACCCGCGCCGATTTCGGGGACAGGTACGGATTCCACATCAACGACGCCAGCCCCTTTGTAGACAGCGGCTCGCATCGTGGCCAGTCCGATACTAGAAACAGCCAAGCTAGAATCTACAGTCGGCAAGAAATTCTCCCAAAGCCTCCGCGGCAAACTTGCAGTTCCGATCCAAGCGTAGCAGGCCCGGAACCGTCCGAAACGGCCGAGTCAGAGCGGCGAGGGCAACGCGCGAGCGGCTGAAGCGCCCCTCGGCATCCCGGTAAAGGTTGAAATCGAGCGGCATATCCTCAAGAGCCGTATCCGATACGACCCGGATGCAATAAAACGGAACGCCCCATTCGGCGGCCTTGCGGCCCACGGCTGCGGCTTCCATGTCGACAGCAACCGCTCCGGTTTTCGCGCGCAGGGCGCTTTTTTCCACAGCGGTCGTAGCCACTCGATCCAGAGTGACTACCTTCCCGCAGACCGGCACCGGTCCAGCACTCCGGCTCACCGCCGCCGCTCCGAGTACGATATCGCCGACGCGCAACGCCGGATCGAGAGCCCCGCAGAAGCCCGTACTGATCAGACCGTCCACTTCCACCTTTTTGCTCAACGCCTTCTCCACCAGATTCGCACCCGGTCCATTGGCCACCAGCAGCCACCGGTCTCCATTCCCGCTGACCTCACACCCGAAGTCAACCGGCCAGCCGAGCTTTACAGCCTTTCCGAACCGCTTTAACAATCCGTCGAACTCGCGCCGCTCGGCGGCGACCAACAACCACGTACGCCCTCCGGATTCAGCAGTAGCCATTCGCGCGGAACCACGTCACGGCGCGCTCTAGAGCGGCGTCTGCCGGACCTGGCGCATATCCCAACTCGCGCGCGGCTTTATCGTGCCTCACCCACATCTTCTTACGGGCCATTCGAACGCCCTCCAGCGGCGCCAACGGTTCCCGGCCCGTCACACTCGCCCAAGCCGTGGACGCGACCCCCACCGCGAACGCCACCGGATACGGGACTCTCAAGACCGGCGCTTTCTTGCCTTCAATCCGAGCCAGCTTCGTAAAGATCTGTTGCAGCGTTAAGTTCTCGGCTCCTAAAATATAACGCTCCCCACTGCGTCCGTGCTGGCACGCCGCAAGGTGGCCTTCCGCCACATCTCGCACGTCTACCACGTTTAACCCGGTATCGAGAAAAGCAGGCATCGCGCCCCGCACGAAATCCACCACGATTTTGCCGGTGGGCGTCGGCTTGAAATCATGATCCCCCATCGGAGCCGTCGGATTGACGATCACCACCGGAAACCCACCCGCGGCGAATTCCAATGCCACTTGCTCGGCCAAAAACTTGGAGCGTTTATACGCCCCGGTCATGTCGTCCAACTTTACCGGAGTCTGCTCATCGCCGAGAGCATCCTTCGGCATCCCGATGCAACCCACCGTACTGGTGTAAACCACCCGCTCTGCGCCGGCGTGTTGAGCCGCCGCAAGCACATTCCGCGTCCCGTCCACGTTGGAACGGAACATCTCTTCCGGATCCCGGGTCCACAACCGGTAATCCGCGGCTACATGAAACACCGCGCCGCATCCGGCAACCGCACGCGCCAGGGATTCCGGGTCGCGCAGATCGCCGCGCACCGCTTCTATCCCATCCAGTTCCCGTAAGCGTGCCGGGTCGCGCACTAAAGCCCGTACCCGGTGTTCGCGTTCTAAAAGCTTTCGCGCGACATGCCACCCCACAAAGCCGGTCGCGCCGGTAATCAGAGTCGGCTTCACTCAAGCGATTTAGCGGAGCAGCCAGCTTAACGACTTGAAAGAATCCGTCATCTTCGAATTGACTCCGTAGGCCGCGGAGGGTTCATAGCCGCAGTGCACCATGCACTCCTGGCAGCGCGGATCGTTGCCGGTCCCGTAGTTCTCCCACGGGGTTTTGGTCATCAACTCTTCGAACGTGTCATAATGTCCGTCCGTGATGAGGTAGCATGGGCCCTTCCAGCCTTTGACGTTGTAGGTGGGCATGCCCCACGCGGTGCACGGCAGGTCGCGTTCACCTTGCAGGAACTCCATGTAGACCGGGCTGGACACCAGCGGGAAGCGCTTGGAGAACTTGTCGATGTCTTTGAACTTCTCGTACACATCCTCCCGCGTCAGGAAGATTTCACGGTCGTTCACCGCGGAGTAGCCATAGGCCGGAGAAATCGCGTGTCCGTCGAGCTTGAATTGTTCCAAGAACTCGAAGAGTTGCCAGATTTCGTTCATATCGGTCTCTTTGTAGACCGTGGTGTTGGAAAACACCTTGAAACCGCCCTGCTTGGCAGCCTTGACTCCCTCGATCGCTTCGCGGAAAACCCCGTCCCGCTCGACGGCCAGGTCGTGATTCTTTTCCATCCCATCCAGGTGGACGTTGAACACCAGACCTGGATGCGGTTTGAATTCCTTGAGCTTCTTCACCAGGAACATTCCGTTGGTGCACAGCTGAATGTATTTTCCGCGCGCCAGGATTTCTTCCACCAGCTTGGCGATTTCCGGATAAAGCAACGGCTCGCCCCCGCAGATGGATACCATCGGGGCGTCGCACTCATCCACGGCTTTCAGGCATTGCTCGAGCGACAGACGTTCGCGGATGCTCGATTCATACTCGCGGATGCGGCCGCAGCCGGTGCAGGTAAGATTGCACGCATGCAGCGGTTCGAGCATCATGACCAGCGGGAAGCGCTTGTTGATCATGGGATGCGGCTTGCGTTCGCTGCGCATGGCCGGGATCTGCGAATGAACGATCTTGAACGGATTCGCGGAATCCGAAGCGGCAAGGTTCTGCTGCCACTCAGGCCGCGGCCGCAATCTGTTTTTCGCGATATAGGTGGCCATATCGGCGACCTGGGAAAACGGAACTCTCATGTACGCTCTGCTCCATTCACGCCTCTCGTCTTCAGGTACGTCGATAAAGCCAATACCGGGAACGAATTGCGATATAGGTGGTACTTCAGATAGAAGACTCCGGGGAAGCCCGTGCCGGTGGACAAGGCCTCGTCCCAGCTACCATCCGCCTTCTGTGTCTCGGTTAAATATTCGATGCCCTTGATCAGGCTATAGCTCGTCTTGTCGCCGCCGGCCAGTAAGCCGCAAATAGCCCACGCTGTTTGCGAAGGCGTGCTCTGCGCCGGAACGAAAGTCTGTTCGGAATAGCTCGCACAGCTTTCGCCCCATCCGCCGTCGGCATTCTGAATCGATCGCAGCCACTCGCCGGCGCGCAGGATGTAGGCCTCTCGATCGTTCTCCCCCGCCGCCTCCAAACCCCGTAGCGCCAGGAACGTACCGTAGATGTAATCCACGCCCCAGCGGCCGTACCAGCTTCCATCCGGCTCTTGTGCACGCTTCAGAAATTCGACGCCACGCCGGATCGCGGCGTGCTCCCGCGAAACTCCGGACGCGATTAAACCCTCGATGACGCGCCCGGTAATGTCCGGGCAAGTCGGATCGAGCATCGCATTGTGATCCGCGAAAGGTACGGCGCTTAGGAAGTCCCACTTGTTGTCGACGTCGAACGCCGCCCAGCCGCCGTCCTTCGATTGCATGGCAAGCAGCCAATTTACCGCCCGGCGCACACACGCATCATGAGCGGATCCACTCGAGGCGCGGCTGTGCTGCAGCCCGAGCAGGACCTGAGCCGTGTCGTCAATGTCGGGATAATATTCGTTAGCGAATTCGAAATACCAACCGGAAGGCTCGACATTGGGACGCTTCACCGACCAATCGCCCTTGCGCCGGACCTCTTTCGTTAGCAGCCAGTCCGCACATCGCGTCATGACGTGGTCCGGCGCGAGACGCGACTCGCCCAAGGCGTAGGACACAATCGCCGTATCCCAGACGACGGAAAAACATGGCTGGAAGAAGAAGCCCCGGCTGTCGTCGACCAACAGATTGAAGAACTGCTGCTGGGCCTCGCGCACATCCGGGTGATCCTTGGGATACCCCAACAGATCCAGCGCCATGATGACGTACATCATCGGCGGATAAATCGCGGCGACGCCGTCCGAATAGCGCGTACGCTCCAGCATCCACTGCTCGGCGCGCCGGATGGCCTTAACGCGGAGTCCGCGCCATCCGTGGCGTTCCCACAGCTTCAAAGCTTTGTCAGCCTTGAGGAAGAAATTGCGCCAGCTAAAAAAACCCTCGTTGTTCGGAAACTCGAACGGCTCTCCCGGAACAATCAGCTCTTTCAAGTGGAATCCGGCGGGCACCGGCCGCTGCGGATTCATGGCATGCACGATGGACAGCGGAATTACGATCGCGCGCGTCCACGACGACATCTCATAAATGAAATTCCCGAGCAGCATGAACTCGGGCGGGATGGAAGGCGTGTGCTCGCGCGGATAAAGTCCGAACAGGCTTAGATTGACTTTGACGTAGCTGTTGGTCTTCTGCAAACCGCCGAGCGCGAGGATTCGTTCCCGCGCCTGCGACAGATTCGGGTGGTCATACGGCAACCCGGCAAGCTTCAGCGCGGTGTAAGCTTTCACCGTCGCGTTCACTTCGGAAGGGCCTTGGGCGTAGATGTTGAACCCACCGTCCGGTAACTGCCGGGCCAGAATGGAGCGGACGGCCTTTTCGATCAGCGGCCGGGTGGGAGGATTCCAAACGCCGTTCTGCGGCGGATGACGCCACAGTTCGAGCAGGATAAAGTCGGATTCGAGAGTGGTGTCGGCGGTAAGTTCAGCCCACCAGTAACCCTGCTGGTGCTGTCGATCCAACAAGTGACCAACGCCCCGCCGCAGCGCTTGGGCGCACGCGGTCACAAGCGCATCGGCAACTTGCAGACTCGGACTCATACTCTTTGCAACTGTACAGTACGGCCAAGCTCCGAAGGCAGATTGAATCGAACGTCCTCTTCTTTTATTTCCATCTCTTCGAGCTCATCAAAGCCGCGGCCCTGGAGCGATCCGATCAGCTCCTGAACCAGGTTCTCAGGAGCCGAAGCTCCAGCGGTAACCGCAACAGTTTGGATGCTTTGGAGCCATTCTGGTTTCACTTCTCTGAGATCGTCAATGAGATAGGCCGGAACGCCCATCTTTTCGCAAACCTCAACCAAACGGCGGGAGTTGGAGCTGTTTTGAGAACCAACCACCAGGAGCAACTCGCACAACGGAACTACGGCCTTGACGGCCAGCTGCCGGTTTTCGGTAGCGTAGCAGATATCCTGGGCGGCCGGACCCTGGATCTTCGGAAACCGTTCACGCAACCGCGCCACGATGTCCTTCGTCTCATCCAGGCTCAAAGTAGTTTGGGTGATAAACGACACCCGGGCGGGATCCCGGACCTCCAGGCGGTCCACATCTTCTACCGTGGAAACCAGTACGGTCGATTCCGGCGCCTCGCCCAGGGTCCCGATCACTTCGTCGTGATCCTTATGGCCGATCAATACGATGGTGTACCCCTGCTTAGCGAATTTCTTCGCCTCCAAGTGAACCTTGGTGACCAGCGGACAGGTTGCGTCAATGACCTGTAGCTTGCGCTCCCTGGCTTCCGCGCGTACCGTTGGAGAAACCCCGTGTGCGCTGAAAATCACCCGAGCGCCGAACGGCACCTCTTCGAGCTCCTCGATAAAGATGGCGCCCGCCTCGCGCAGCTGATCGACAACGTGACGATTGTGAACGATTTCCTTGCGGACGTAGATCGGAGCCCCATAGAGGTCGAGTGCGATCTTCACCACGTCGATTGCCCGCACGACGCCCGCGCAAAAGCCTCGCGGTGTCAACAGGATAATCTTCTTGCCCGAGACTGCTACATCGGCGGTAGGAGATATAGACATGGGGTAGTAGAATTATACCAGTTCGCTTGAGGCCGCCGGAATGAACAGCCGCGAAGATGAACGAATTTTCATCCGGCCCGAGTCGGCCCTGGTGAGTTAAGCGGATCGTTTCGCTGGGTTACTGCGGAGCCTGATTTGCCAGGAGCTTGGAGGCCTTCTCGCGCCATCGCCTGGCTTCTTCAGTACGGCCGATCTCCTCGTCGGCGCAGGCCATCGTTTCGAGCGCGTGCACGAGCCGTGGTCCTCCCTTGCGCTCCAGGACGCCAATGGCGTGAGTCAGCAGCTCACGCGCGGGAGCCGGGTGTCCGCCGCGTACATACAGCGCGGCGAGACGAGCCTGCACTTCCGCCGTTTCTTCGCGGTTCCCACCGATCTGCCGTTCCTTCATCGCCAGCACATTTTTGTATTCGCCAACCGCGCCGTCGAAATCGCCTGACACCTCGAGCGAAAGTGCCAGGTGGGAGAGATCCTGAGTAGCTTCCGTTGAATCCGGCCCTGTGACTTTCCGGTGGATTTCGAGCGCCCGCCGGAGGGTCTGTTGGGCCTCGGCATGATTACCTGTCTGGCATTGGAGCATGCCCAGTTCGGAAAGACTGTTGGCAGTCTCGGCGTGATTCGGGCCGAATGCCTGTTCCGCAAGCCGGCTGGCCGTTCCGAAGGCCGCCATCGCCTCATCGGTTCGGTCGGTTTTCAACAGGGCGGTTCCAAGCTTGCGTGTACACTGGGCCAACCGGGCAGGGTCCGACGTGGACCGTCCGGAGGTCATGTTGATAATTTCTCTAACGGTCTTCTCCGCGTCGGCGTAATTTCCTTGCGCGAGCTGCACTTCAAGCAGCGCCTCCATCGACTCGGATACCTTCGCCGAGTCCCGGCTCCCTTTGGCAACGTCGATTGCTGTGCGCGCCGATTGTTCCGCGGCGGCCAGCTTATTCTGGTTGCGCTGCGCGGCCTGAAGCCCGAGCAGTAACTGAATTCGGAGCTTGGTCGGATGACGCCTCTCGCCTAGAGCCTCGGTCAAGTGATTCTCCGCTTCACTCCAGTTTCGGGATTGAAGATGCCGCTCGCCTTCGAGGCGATGAAGATGCCGTTCGCGGTGCCACTCCTTTACCCGCGGCGTTGCCCAGGCGGCCAGACGAACTCCCAACCGCACGAGTCGCATAACGCTGATCATTAGGGGCCTTAAGGCCTAGATCGGTGGTCATTCGCCACTACTTTAGGCGTTCTTATTTCGGCTAATCATTTCCCGCGGCTTCAATCGAGGTGACTTTGATGGTCTTGGTCTTTTCGTTGTAAGTGCCGGCGATTTTCACTCGCTGAGCGGCGAATTTGGCGGAATTTTTCTGGTCGCTGAGCTTCAAGACTTGCATGCCGTCGAAAAGGGCGTATTCGCTTGACCCTTTGGTGCACATCTTGACGCATTCATCGTCAGGCTGATTTTTCATCATCGAGTGCTTGGCGCCACACATCGTATCGGTAATGACTCCGGTAAATGTCCGGGCGGAGTCGGAAGCTAGAAGAACGCCCACAGCGAAAACAAAGTAGAAAAATTTCATAATTTCCTCGTTACATGGTCCCCATGACCGTCGGTTTGAGCCGGAATCGAATGAAAATATTGCCCCCGGCGGGATGGTCGCCGTAATACGGCTTGATCGCGTCCGGAAGCGTGTAAAGCGTGAGGTTTGCGCCGACGCCGGTCTCGATGCTACGGAACACGCCAATATCGCGCGTGTATCCCAGCGTATAGGCGCCGATGCGAAAGGTACTATCGTAGTATTGATCGAGAGCTTGTTCCACCAACGGCTCCGCGCTGAACAATTCGTCCTTGTCCACGAGTTCGAAGCGGCCCGTCACAAAGTTTTTCTGATGGATCGGTAGCACGGACTCAACCAGGTAGGAATCATTGTCGATGTGGGTGTACGTCGAGTGGGTCCGCCCCCAGATGAAGCTCGAAGACCAGCTTCCGCCCGGCATCGGCTTCGTGTATTCCAAAGATGCCGTCGTGCGGAACTGGTCTCCCGGCTCGAGCGCCTCCGGATGGGTGAGTCGGCCCGCCGATACCTGAGCCGCCCAATTCTTCGTGGGGAAAAACCAGAATCGCCCGGACCAGGAATTGATCGGCCCGGATTCAATAGTCCAGCGATTTTCGCCAGGTTCGGAACCGTAGAATCCGCTGGCCTCCAGCCTGATCTTCCGGTACGAAATTCCGACAGTAAGCACCTCGTCGGCGATGTGCGTTGAGTCCTGCAAATGGTGCGACAGAGTGGCCTCCGGAAGTTCCATGGCGGAGGCGCGGTGGGGGTATGCGACGGGACCCAAAGCCGGATCGCCCACCGGCGCGAAGTATACGTCCCAGATCGTGTCTTCGCCCAATTGATACGCGTAGTGGAAGCCGAGCCCCATGATGAAATTGTGCGGATGCTGGCCATCGGCGATCGGAAGGCCGTAAGCCGTTTCTCCCGTCTGGAACAGCAGCGGATAGCGGCGATCTGTGATCGTGGCCGGCTCCAGGCTCAGCATCAGATCGGTCTGAAAAGAGCCCCTTGACCCGACTTTGTGTTCCGCGGAAGCCATGAACCAGTTGGTGGAGTAGATTTTGTCGCCGCCGCGCGGGCCGGTTTGCTGGGTGTCCACCACAAAAGCGTTGGCCATGAACATCGCGTTCCACGAGCCATAGTGTGTCGTCAGCATCGGCATGGGCCAGGCTGCCGGATTCACGGATGTACCCGACGCTAGATTCATCAGATACATGGCGGCCGGATTCATGTCGACCATTCCGCCCCCGGACATGTCCGAATGATCGGGGTGATCGTCCTGAGCAAATAGCCGAGCCGCGGTCAGCAAGGCTGTTAATGCCATTTTTGAATTCACAAAGCTCTCCGTTCAACCGCCAGATGGCGGATCAATAGTCACGAATTACAGACTGAGGGAACGGAGTGTTTCAGACCCTGAGAACTTCGGAAGTGCGAACTGCGATCCAAGGCGGTGAAGGATTCCGCACAGGCAGCGCGTCATGGGAGAAAAAGACCGGAGCAAGCACGGCGGCGGCCCCTGCCGTGGAGGCACAAAAACCGGCGTGGGTCACGGGGGATTGAGTTGCATCGGCCAACGAAATCTGATGGCCACACACGCTTGAATCGTGCTGCGCGGGCGCACTGTGCTGGTGGCAGGGCGGAACGTTCTGGGCCGGCGCGCAATCTTCCGTGACGCAGGAAGCCACGCACTGAATGCTGCTCAACACGAGCGCAAGCACCATCATGAAAGTGGCACGTCCCAGCATTCTAGTTGAATCGTATCACGGCCTGGCAAGCAGTACCCTAGGTCGCTTTGGCTGGTACGTTCTGGAACAGCGTGCCGCGGCACAACAGCCACTGCGGGTCGAAGCGGCGCTTTACTTCACGCATCGCCTCGATTTGGGCAGGCGAATACTGGATCTCCAGGAGATGCGCTTTGCGCTTTCCAAGTCCGTGCTCCGCGCCGACCGTGCCGCCCAGCGCGACGGCAGTGCGCGCCAGCTCCGTCATTAGCGCCTTGGCTCGCTCGAATTGCGGCTCGGTCTCGGCGAAAGTGTTGATATGAAGGTGCGCGTCTCCAATGTGGCCGAAAATGACGTATTGATCCGTGAATTCCGGATCGAGCGCGGCCCGGTAAGCCGACAGGATCTCTCTGGTTTTCTCAATCGGCACCGCATAGTCCGTGCTGATCTTCATGAAACCGGTCCGGCGAATGCGCGCGTTCACACGCTCCGGCAAAGCGTGCCGCAGCTGCCGGAATCGTTCGCGATCCGCCGGGGACATGGCAAACCACGAATCGTTTTCGAGCGCGCCGGTCATGTCCAGATCGGAATCGCCTTCGATTTCGATCATGAGAGCGGCGGCATGCGGTACATCGATCATTTTGAGCGAGGCGCGGTCCAGATATTCGAGCATACGCAGGCCTGGTACCGGCCGCCAACGCTCCACCGCATCGAGAGCAGCTTCCTCCGACGGGAAGAACACCACTCCGCCCAACAGCTCACCCGGTGCCGGCAATAGCTTCAGTTCCGCTTCGGTCACGACGCCGAGGGTGCCTTCGCTGCCCACAAACAAATCGACCCAGTCCATGCCCGGCGCCAGGAGATACCCTGCGGAGTGCTTTGTGGTCTTGGGCAGAGGGATCGCGGGCACCGGAAAATCGACCGGCTCGCCGCGGTGAAATTCGAGAACACGGCCATCCATGAATGCCACGCGCAAGCCCAGCACATGCTCACGCGTTGCCCCATAGCGAAAGCTGCGGGAGCCGCTGGCATTCGCGGCGATGTTGCCTCCGATCGAGGATGTATTCTCGGTAGGGTCAGGCGCGTAGAACTGACCGGAACCCGCCGCGGCCCCCTGCACATCGCGCAGCAACGCGCCGGCTCCCACTACAGCGCGCCCAGGATGAATATCCAGCCTCCGTAGACGAGCCAGCGAGAGTCCCCAACCACCTTCTGGAACCGCGCCGCCAGCCACGCCGGTCAGCGCTCCCATGACGGTGACTGGCGCTCCCTGCGCCGACGCGGTGCGCAGAATTTCTACGACTTCGGCCTCGTTCTCAGGAGTAACGATTCGGTCGGCGCGTCCGGGATAGCCGGAAGCGTCGGTGATTTCGCTCTCCACCGGCTAAACCTCCAGGATCACCGGCATGATGAGAGGACGCCGAGAAGTCTGCTTGGTTAAGTATCGCTTCAAGTCGGCGCGTATTTTCTCCTGCATCACGCCCCAGTCCCCGCGCTCTTCGGTAGTCGAGGAATCGAGCGTCTTCATGACTATCGTGCGGGCACCCTGCAAGACTTCAGCACTATCTTCGAGGGACATGAAGCCGCGGCTGACGATCTCGGGAAGTCCTTCAGACTTTCCGCTGTGCTTGTCGATGGCGATGATCGGCAGGACGAAGCCGTCTTCCGAAAGATGGCGTCGATCGCGGATCACCATGTCCTCGACGACTTCATCCAGCGTGCCGGAATCGATGCACACCCGCCCGACGGTGACGTTCTCGCCCTTCTCCGCGCCCTGGCTATCGATAACCAGTGTTTCCCCGGATTCAAGTACGAAGGTATTCTCCAGACCCCAATGGCGCAGGTGCTGAGCCAGCTGCGCATGGCGGGCCATCTGGCGGTACTCTCCGTGGATCGGAACGAAGAAGCGTGGCCGCACCAGGTTCAGAACCAGCCGCAACTCTTCCGAACTGCCGTGCCCGGAAACATGGATCGGCGGGTTCATGGCGCCATACACTACGTCCGCGCCGCGGCGGGCCAGATGATTGAGCATCCGGTAGATGCCCTTTTCATTGCCGGGAATAATCCTCGCGCTCAGCGCCACCGTATCGCCCGGCTCGATGGACAAGTGTTTGTTATTGTCCACGGCAACTCGCGACATGGCCGACATGGGTTCGCCCTGGGTCCCGGAAACGATGGCGACCACTTTATTCGGCGCGGTCTGCATCAGGTCCTGCGGGCGGAGCAGAATGCCGTTCGGAATAGTTAAAAGTCCGAGATCATGAGCGATCTCGGTAGTATTCATCATGCTGCGGCCGAGAAATGCCACTTTGCGCCCATACTCCTGCGCAAAATCGATGATCTGCTGCAGCCGGTGAATCGAGGAGCTGAAGCAACTGATCACCAGCCGCCGCGGCGCGCGCACGAACAGGTCTTCAAGACGCGGGCCGACCGCCCGCTCGCTCTCCGTGTAGCCGGGCCGGTCGACGTTGGTCGAATCGGACATGAGCAACAGGACGCCGCGCTTGCCGTAGGCCGCCAGCGTATGCAAGTCGAAAAGTTCATTGTCCGTCGGCGTCGGATCTACTTTGAAATCGCCGGTATGGATGATGACCCCGAGCGGGGTCGTGATGGCCAGCGCGACGCACTGAACAATCGAGTGGGTGACGTGAATGAATTCGATTGAGAACGGCCCGAGCACGAGGGTCTCGCCCGGCTTGACCCTATGAAGCTTGGTCTCGGCGAGCATCTCGTGTTCTTCGAGACGCCGTTCGACCAGTGCCAGCGTGAAGGCCGTTCCGTAAACCGGCACTTTCACTTGAGCCAGCAGGAACGGAACGCCTCCGATGTGATCCTCATGCCCGTGCGTGAGAATCAGCCCCCGCACGTGCGCGGCGTTCTGCTCGAGATAACTGAAGTCTGGAGTAACAATATCGACGCCCAGGAGTTCCGCGTCCGGGAACATCATCCCTGCATCCACGACGATGATGTCATCCCCGTAACGGATGGCCATCGAGTTCATTCCGAACTCGCCCAGCCCACCCAGCGGGATGATCCGCAGTTTCTGATCTGACATGTGAAGTTCAAGGTTAGCAGGCGTGCGCCTGCTACGCACTACGCGACTGATTCGGGTTTTAGATATTTCGAGATCACCGCGTAGAGCTCGTTCTTGTCGAAGGGCTTGGAAAGAAAGGCCTGCATACCCTGCCGCCGGCACAGATCCCGCATTTCATCGGAGGTATCCGCGGTCAGCGCCAGGATGGGAACGGATTCGTAACCGGGGATCTGGCGCATGGCCGCGGTGGTTTCCAAGCCGTTCATGTCGGGCATTTGCAGATCCATGAGGACCAGGTCGTAGCGCCGCTGCTCGGCAGCGCCTAGCGCCTCGCTCCCCGATGACGCTCCGTCCACATGAATCTGATGATTCTTGAAAGCCCGGCGAAGCACCATCAGCCCCACCGGATTGTCCTCCACCGCGAGGATGGCCTTGGCGGATTGCACTTGCGCCGCGCTGGCGGCGCTTCCCTGAGACGTATCCTGCGGTCCCCGCAGCGGCAAACGCACCGTGAACGTGGACCCAGTTCCGAGAGTGCTCGCCACACTGATCTCACCCTTCATGAGCTTGGTAAGCTTGCGTGCCAGCGCGAGTCCCAGGCCGAGCCCGGAATAGTGGCGCGAGAGCCCGTTCTCCGCCTGGCGGAACGACTCAAAAACCATCTCGAGCTTCGATGGGGGAATCCCGATGCCGGTGTCCTTCACCTCGCAGATCAGGCAGTTCGAGCCCTCGCCCCGGTTTTCCACCGAAACCCGCAGTTCCACACTTCCGGAGTTGGTGAACTTGATCGCGTTGCCGATCAGATGACCGAGCAACTGCCGGAGCCGGGGTCCATCGCCCACAATGGTTTCCGGTACTCCTGATTCATGTACGGAGAAGAGCCGCAGTCCCTTTGCGTGCGCTTTGGCCGAATGCTGGCTAACCGCAGCCTCCAGGACTTCTCTCAGGCTGAATTCGCTCTCTTCAAGCGAGCACTGGCCGGCTTCCAGCGACGAGTACTCGAGCGTTGCGTTCAGGATCTCGAATAGACTCTCCGCGCACAGGCGAGCCGTGCTGACGTACTCTCTCTGCTCTTCATCCAGGTTGGTTTCGAGCAGCAGATCCGTCATCCCCATGATGCCGCTGAGCGGCGTCCGGATCTCATGATTCAGGTTGGTAAGAAAGGTTCCCTTGAGCTGATCGAGCTCGTTTTGCGCAGCCGGATTGTGTTCGGCATCGTGCGTCAGATCTGCCTCGGCTAGCGGTGTCGCCTTTACCGGCGACGCGGGTGGGGCGCCCATATGTGGAACCATTAGTCCATCGGCGGAAGCCGTCGACGAGTTTAGGGGGTTCGACTGAGGCATACGCCACCCACCCATGGATCAAACTTAGGGTTTCTTGGGTGGATCGGGCTTCTTGTCGCCTTTGTCATCCACAGCGTCGCCAAACGTGATCTTCACGTCCGACTTGAACTGCTTATAGTCCTCATACTTAACGGTTTGCTTGATGCGTTGGTCGTTGTCCTTGAAGTGGAGCGTGTCGTTGGCGATCGTGTAGGTCGGGAACCAATACTTACCGTCGACTTGTTCACGGTAAGTCTCAAACTTCGGAAACTGGTTGTCAGACTTCTTGGTAGCCGTACCAACGCCGCGGCCATAGGACTTGACGATCTGAAGATCGCGGTCGTCCACCCAGATCTCCCCGGCGAAATACCGTGCATTCCCTTCCAGTTTCTTAGGTTTAACCGCAAACACGTAGCACCCGATCTCATCCACCTGCTGCTTGCCTAGATACCTGATCAGATACTTAGGCAGCTCGCTGGTGGTGAGGACAAATGGCTGGACGCTGATCAGGTCCTGCATGTCTTCCGGCGTCAGGATGATGTCACGCAGCGTGTTCACCGGGGCGAACGTCACGTGCTCGGTGCGTTTTCCTTCCGCGGAAAAGATGATGTCGGAAACCTGCTCCCATTTCCCAGTTGGGTTTCCGGAGTCGTCCAGCGTTTGGATTCTCGCCGACTGCTTATACGTGTAGTTTTCGCGAGCCTGGGCGAAGGCGGTTTCCTTGGCCGCAAACTTTTGAACGATATCGTCGACCTGCTGTTGCGAGAGCTGTGGCTGGTCGATCGCCATCAGCGCGGTGGCGCTGAGTAGAGCCAATCCGAGTAAGCGCATGTCGTGTACCTCCTTAAGAATACTTGCCGCTGATGAACGCTAATGAACGCGGATTCAAAACCAATGCCTTATCCGTGTTCATCAGCGTTAATCCGCGGCTCAAAATCATTTTCCTAAGATCTGTTTGGCGATGGTAACCCGCTGCATGTTGCTGGTGCCCTCATAAATCCGGCCGATTTTCGAATCCCGGAACAACTTCTCGACCGGATAATCCTTCGTGAAGCCGACGCCGCCCATGACCTCCACTGCGCGCGATGCAACCTTTTCCGCGACCTGGGACGCGAAGTATTTGCACATCGCCGCTTCGGTGACAAAAGGCATTCCTGCGTCGCGCAGCCTGGCTGCGTTATAAACCATCAGGCGAGCCGCTTGAACTTCCACGGCCATCTCGGCCAGATCGAACTGCACGCCCTGAAACTCGGAGATGGTTCTGCCGAACTGTTTCCGCTGCTGCGCGTAAGCGAGCGCGTGATCGAGAGCGCCCTCGGCCAATCCCGCCATCTGCGCGCCGATGCCGATCCGCCCTTCGTTCAGCGTCTCGATCGCTATTTTGTAACCTTTACCCACCTCACCGATCACGTTGGCCTTCGGCACGCGGCAATCGTCCAGGATCAGCTCACAGGTCGAGGAGGCGCGAATGCCCAGCTTATCTTCTTTCTTACCGACCTGAAATCCCGGAAATTCGCGCTCGACCAGAAAGGCTGTGATCCCCTTGTAGCCCAGGTCCGGATTCACATTCGCGAACAGAAGAAAGACGCCCGCTTCGGCCGCGTTCGTGATCCAAAGTTTGCGGCCGGTGAGGCGATAGGAATCACCCACATCGATCGCGCGCGTAGCCAGAGCAAAGGCGTCCGAGCCTGAGCCGGCTTCCGACAACGCATAGCTCGCGACCGTGTCTTTCGCCAGCCGCGGCAAATAGCGGCGCTTCTGATCCTCACTTGCCCAGCGGACGATCGCGTTGTTGAACAGCGTATTCTGGACATCGACAATGACGGCCGCCGAGGGGTCCACTTTGGCCAGTTCTTCAATCGCCAGAATGGACTGGAAGAAGTACCCGCCCTGCCCGCCGTATTCTTCGGGAACGTCGATCGCCATCAGACCCAGTTCGAAGAATTCCTGAATAAGGTCTTTTCGGAACACGCCGGCCGCATCCATTTCGCGCACGTGCGGGGCCAGACGCTCTCGCGCGAATTTGCGCACCATGGACTGAAACATCGACTCCTCTTCGGTCAGCCGCGTGAGCGGAGCCGGAAGCGGTCCAGTTTGGGTGGCCAGCATCACTTCAATTGTATATTGGGTAATCGGAAAAATGACGGACTGGAAGAAGATGGCGGCGGTTCTGGACCCGCCCATACCGCCTGAGGACGTGGAGAAGATCGTGCCGGTGGTCGAAGCGCTGGAAGCGGCGTTCCGGCCGTTGCAGCGATCGCTCCCGCACGATGCGGATGTGTGGACAGGGCCCGCCGAGTGACGATTCTTGAATCAGCCGCTACGCTCCGCGCCAAGAAGATCTCCTCCGCTGAGCTGGTCGAAGGATCGCTGAAGCGGATCGCCGCCGCCAATTCTGAGCTCAACGCCTTTATCACGGTGCTAGAGGGTTCCGCCAGGAAACAGGCCGCGGCGATGGACGCGGAACTGGCGAGCGGAATGGATCGCGGCCCGCTTCACGGAATCCCCTTCGCCCACAAGGACCTGGTGCAGACCAAAGGCGTCCGCACTACGGCTGGATCGAAGATTTTCGCAGACTTCATTCCGGAAGAAGACGCTCAGGTTGCGTCGAAACTCAACCACGCAGGCGCGGTCCTGGTGGGCAAGACCGCCCTGCATGAGCTCGCCTACGGAATTACTTCGAACAATCCGCACTACGGCGCGGTGCGCAATCCTTGGGACTTTAAACGGATTCCGGGCGGTTCGAGCGGCGGCTCCGGAGCGGCCGTGGCAGCGGGACTGGTTCCGTTCGCGACCGGTACCGATACCGGCGGTTCGATCAGGATTCCAGCTTCGTACTGCGGAACCGTTGGATTGAAGCCAACCTATGAACGCGTGAGCCGCCGGGGAGTGCTGCCGCTGAGCCTGACGTTCGATCATGTGGGGCCGATGACCAGGACGGTGCGCGACGCAGCGGTGGTATTTCACGCGATGGTGGATAATCCGAGCGGATATATTCCGCCAGCACAAGTTGACATTCGCGGGATGCGCATCGGATTACCTGAAAATTTCTATTTCGAGCGGCTCGATCTGGAGGTGGCAGGCGCCGTTCGGACCGCGGTTCAGACGGCCGCAGCGCTAGGGGCGCGGATCGTCGACGTTCGTGTGCCGGACATCGCGGCATTAAATGTGGTCGGGCGCATGTTACAGCTCCCGGAGGCGACGGCGGTATATCGAAGGTATCTCGAACGCCGTTCCGATTTCGGCGCCGACGTGCTGGCGCTGCTGGATCAGGGCCGCTTGATCTCCGGAGCCGATTATCTCGACGCTCAGCGGCTCCGCCGCATCTTCGTGGCGGAGTTCGCCAAGCTGTGGGAGCAGGTCGATTGCTTGCTGGTTCCCTCCACTCCCATTACTGCACCTGAGATTGGCCAGATGACCGTGCAGATCGGATCGGAGACCGAGGATACCCGGCTCGCCACCACGCGGTTCATGCGCGGCATCAATATTGTCGGGATTCCAGCGCTCGCGATTCCCTGCGGTTTCACGAAGGCTGGGATGCCGATCGGGCTCCAGCTCATCGCCGGCGCATATCAGGAAGACCGGCTCTTTAAGATCGGCGCGGCCATCGAAGACGCCACAGGGCTGACTCATCGAAATCCACCGGAAGTTTGACGTAGCGATAGGATTGTTAGGGAGTTTCGGATGGCGCGATCGTTTAGGGCAATGAATCCGTCAGCACGGACGGAGACTCGCGACTGGTGGGGCCGACAATCATGTCGGCGAGCCGGCTTTCCAGCCGGCTTGTATTCGCGCCAAGTAGAAGCCCGTCTGGAGACCGGCTCGCCGCCACGAATGGTGGCCCCACATTGGCTTGGTCACACGTTGTTAGGCAGCTTGTCGCAAATGCTCATGTTGTCCCTACGACCGGCCACTAGCGACGCAATTCGATTGGACGCGGTGCTGCTTTACACCACGATAGCCACCGCGCAGCAGCTACCGTCGGTAATCGAGGCCGTTCACAAGGGTCACGCCGTGGGACACGAGCAAGATGGAATGGATGCAGTTCGCGCAGCCTTGACCGCTGGCGGTGACGTGGACGAGCGGGACGACAGTGGGTGGACACCCCTTATGCATGCCGCGCTCGAATGCCGGGCCCAGATCGTGAAGTTGCTGCTGGAACACGGCGCGGATACCAGCTTCCCGCCAACAGCGCGCGAGAGAACTCGTTCATGGACCAGGGGCAGACCGCGCTGACGATCGCCGCGGGGTGCTTCATCAACCGGCGACGTTCCGAACTCGCGCCGGAGCGTGGCATGCCGGAAGCCTATATCGAATCCGAGCGTGCTGCGCCACAAATGATCGTCCACGACCTACTTGATCGTGGCGCCGCCGTGGATGCCACTGATGCCGATGGGCGAACACCGTTGATGATGGCGGCCATGCAAGGATGGTCAGGCGTAATCAGAGAGTTGTTAGCGAGGAAGGCGTCGGTGAACGCCGTGGACCACCTGGGGCGCACCGCGATCGATTACGCCGATCCTGAGGACCGCGAGACTATTGGCTTGCTTCAGATGGCAGGATCACACCCGCCGACCGGACGTTCCGGAAGGACGGTCTGTGATGCGCAGCGTGCCCTCGACAAGCTTGGCTACGAGATGCCGATCATCGACTGCATCGCCGGACCGCAATTCCGTGCCGCTCTGACCAAGTTTCAGAAGGACAGGGCACTTCAGCCAACCGGAGAACTTGAGAGCGCGACGCGGCTGGAACTAAAGGTCCATCAATAGACGACTTACTCCCCGCTTGACGCCATTTTAACTGAGTGGCAGGATGAGCACCATGGAAGGCACCAACCGACGCCTGATGTGGCATGGGATGTTTCTATTCTTACTGAGGCTTTTGACCGGTTTCGCCGAGCAGCAATTCGCCAATGTGCGCATGGGACTCGCGGCGCACCTGGAGGGCATAATGAACGGTACCTTCCTGATTGTGTTGGGCGCCGTGTGGATCGAAGTAAGATTGCCGCCACGCACGAAAGCGATCGCATATTGGGCCGCGCTCTACGGTACTTACGCGAACTGGTTTTTTACCCTGCTCGCAGCCGCCTTCGGTACGACGGTGCTTTCTCCGATCACCGGAGCCGCCCATAGCGCGCAGCCGTGGCAGGAGACTCTCGTCGGGGGTGGGCTGCAAACGGTTGGAATCGCAATCGTCGTGTGCTCGGTTTTGGTCCTCTGGGGTCTCCGGCGCAAGGCTTGATTGTCGCCTCCAGAAGTCTTAGGATTGCTTCATAATGTATCGCTGGCTTGCCTCTGCGTTTCAGGATCTCCGCTACGGCGTGATTTTGTTGCGCCGTGATGCTGGCGTCTCTGCGCTGATCGTGCTCGTTCTGGCGCTCGGAATCGGCGGCAATGTGGCGATCTTCACCTTATTGAAGGCCGCGTTCCTGGACCCGCTCCCTTATCGTGACTCAGCGCGGCTGGTCACCATCATGGAAAACAACGGCTGGATTCCGAGTGTCTCCGAGTTTCTCGAAATTCGCGCCCGCACTCGCACGCTGGACCAGATCGCGTTCGCCGAACACGTCGATATGCAGCTTACCGGGAACGGCGAGCCCGCGCGCGTTTTCGCGGCGCGCGTGACGGCGTCGTTTTTCCCGCTCCTGGGAGTGAATCCGTCGCTCGGCAGGGCATTCTCCGAGGAAGAGAATCAGCTCGGCCGGAGTCCTTCGATCATCCTGAGCGACGCCTTCTGGCGATCGAGAATGGGCGCCGATCCCCAAGTTGTCGGACGCACCTTACGGCTGGATGGCCAATCTGCCACGGTAGCGGGAATACTGCCGCCTGGTTTCCACTTCGACTATCCAACGTTGCGCATTGCGGAGCCTGTCGACATTTACGTACCCTATCCGATCGATCCCTCCGCTCCTCTATACCCGAGCGGAAGTGGCCGCGGCGTGGCGGTTCGAGTGATCGGCCGGTTGCGGGAGGGCGTCACCTTGGCACAAGCGCAAGCCGAGTTGCGAGGCATCGGCAGTCTGTTGCGCGAGCGCATCGCCGGATATGCGACTCCGGATGGGAAACCGCCTCGCGACTTCACGTTTGACACGTTTCCCCTGCGTGACGCCATCGTCGGAACGCAGCGCTCGCTGCTCTGGCTGCTACTCGGAGGTGTCGGAGTACTGCTGCTGATCGCATGTGCGAATACGGCGCAGCTCTTGTTGGCGCGTTCGCTGCGACGCAGCCGCGAAGTCGCGATACGCTCGGCGCTGGGCGCTAGCCGCCTTCGTCTGATTCGCCAGTTCTTTCTGGAGGGACTCGTGCTCGCAGTCTGCGGCGGCGTGGCTGGGTTGTTGGCCGCCGGTTGGATCGCTCACATTCTGGTCAGCTTGCTTCCAGTGCGCAGTCCTCTGCTGGCCTCGGCTCGTTTGGATGCGCGAGCCATCGGCTTCACGTTGGCGATCTCGCTGATTTCCGCGATTGTATTCGCCACGATCCCGGCGGTGAAGGGCAGCCGTATGCTGCAGGCGCGTATAGCGGCGGGCGAGGGTAACCGGTGGCGTCACGCGATGATCGCGATTGAAGCGGCGCTCTCTGTGTTCCTCTTGTGCGGGGCGGGCCTAGTCGCCCAGAACCTTTGGACGCTTATGTCGACGCCGATGGGTTTCGATCCAAACCACGTGCTGGCGATGCAATTGAAATTGCCCGGCGCGCGGCAAAGCATGCCGGAGGACCAGAAGGCCAGGCAGTTGTTTCAGGAGTACCTGAAGAAGATCGCCTCAGCACCGGGTGTAGAGTGGGCAGCGACCGTTTCGGGCCCGCCGTTGCGCCCCACACGCGGGGGGATTAATGCGCTCGTCGGAGTCACGGACGGGTCGGGTTCCCCCAAGCGCGTGCGGTCGTTCACGAACCAGGTCAGTCCCGATTACTTCCGCACGCTGCGGATTCCTCTCCTCGCAGGACGAACATTTCGTGACGACGACTCCGGCCCGCACGTCACGGTCGCGATTGTGAATCAGGAGTATGCCCGCCAATTTGGATTTGGGGCGGATATAGTCGGCAAGCAAATTGACGACGGGCCGGGAGCGGTCATTACGATCGTCGGGATGGTCGGAAATGTTCGTACCCGCGGGCTGAACACCGCGCCGTTTCCGGAGGCGTACTTATCCTCGCAACAACTTTCGTGGGGGAATCTCTACCTGGTTGTGCGCTCGAGTCTGCCAGTCACGCAATTGGTGAAGCAAGTGAAGTCCGCGGTTGAATCCTCGAACTCCGAGCAGGCCGTGTTTGGAGTTCAAACCATGGACGAACTGATCGCGGACTCGGTAAGCGAGCCGAGGTTTGACGCGTATCTGATCGGCGCGTTCGCGCTGCTTGCCCTCGCGATGGCCGCCGCAGGGATGTACAGCGTGATCTCTTGCCTGGTCACGCAGCGCACCAGTGAGATTGCGATCCGCATTGCGCTGGGCGCGAGCCGCCGAGATATCGTCCGGACGGTCCTCGGAACAACGACGACGTGGGTAATGGCCGGTTTGGCCTGCGGTTTGGGCCTCGGACTGGCTACACGAAGCACGGTGCGTTCGCTTTCAAGCGCGGCGGTAGAGGGGTCGCCGTGGATGTACGCCTTCACAGTCGTATTCTTCTTCGTGGTTACGTTGGCGGCCGCGTATGCGCCGATGCGGCGGGCCAGCCGCCTCGATCCCGCAACGGCTCTGCGTTCCGAGTAGAGCGATATGCTGACAATCGTCAGAGGTCTCCATGAACACTCCGACTAAGTTTGTATTTGTCCTCGCGTTGTTGGGCGTCCCGATGGCCGCTCAAGACCATGACCACGGGTCGATGGGTGCCGAGATGGGCAAGGCGCCCGAGCAACTCGGCAAGGTACATTTCGCAACCTCCTGCGCGCCGGCGGTCTCCGCGAAATTCGACCGCGCAGTCGCGTTGCTGCACTCCTTCTGGTTTCCCGTGGCGATCGACGCGTTCAACGACGTTCTAAAGGCCGACAAGAGCTGTGCGATGGCGTACTGGGGCATCGCCCTCAGCCAATGGGGAAATCCTTTCGGGACAGGCGCCCGCTCGCCGCAAATCCTGCAGGATGGGTGGGCCAGCATCCAAAAAGGACTGACGCTGGGCGCGAAGACTCCTCGGGAACGCGAATATATCAGCGCGGCGGGCGAGTTATACAAGAACGGAGCGACCACGGACCGGCGCACCAGCGTGCTCAACTATGCCAAGGCGATGGAAGAGCTTGCCGGCAAGTACGCGACCGATACGGAAGCCCAGATCCTTTATGCGCTGGCCCTGGATGGAACCATCCTGCCCACCGACAAAACTTACGCGGTCCAATACAAGGCCGCCGCGATTCTCGAAAAGCAGTTCGAGTTGCAGCCGGATCATCCCGGCGTGGCGCACTACATTATTCACACCTATGACGTGCCGGCGTTAGCGCCGAAGGCTCTCGTCGCCGCCCGGCGGTACGCCGCCATTGTTCCGTCCGCTCCGCACGCCCTGCACATGCCGTCGCACACCTTCACGCGCGTGGGCTCCTGGGACGAGTCGGTTGCGACCAACATCAAGTCGCGAGATGTATCCGTCACCACGAAGACCTTCGGCGAAGCGCTGCACGCATCGGACTATATGATGTACGCCTATCTTCAGATGACCGAAGACAAGGCAGCCAAAGCCGTGTGGGATCGGGCGAAGGAAATCGGCCGCATGGAAGGCGGCGCAAACGCGTGGGCCTTGGCCGCGATTCCAGCCCGCTATGCCATCGAGCGCGATGACTGGGCCGCGGCCAAGGTACTCGAGGTTCATCCCGACGCCAAGACGCCGTACGTCGAGGCGATTACCCACTTCGTTCGTGCGCTCGGCTTTGCACGCTCCGGCGACATAGCGTCGGCCCACAAAGAGGTCGCCGAGCTTAATAGGCTGCGAGATCTGGAAGCGCAGATGAAGGATTATTACTGGCAGGAGCAACTGGAGATCCAGCGTCTGGCCGCGAGCGCATGGACAGCGCGCGCGGAGGGCAAAAACCAAGAGTCACTCGGCATGATGCGATATGCCAGCCAGCGGGAGGATGCGACCGAGAAGGCCGCCATCACCCCCGGACCGCTCAAGCCGACCCGCGAGCAGCTCGGCGAAATGCTGCTGCTCGATAAACAGCCCGCGCAAGCCCTGAAGGAATTCGAAGAGACCCTGACCCGTGAGCCACGCCGTTTCCGCGCAGTGTACGGAGCGGCGCACTCGGCCCAACTCAGCGGTGATACCGCCAAGGCTCGCACTTATTATCAACTGCTCGTCGAGATCTGTAAGAACAGCGATACGGCTCGTCCCGAGCTTCAGGAAGCAAGCAAGGCTGTCACGTCTCCAGTTACCGCGCGACGGTGATCATCGGGGCTGATCATCTAATGCGGGCCGGCCTGCAAAGGCATTCTGTATAATGAAACCGCAATGTCATCCGCTACTTTGCAGTCCACGCGCGACACGGCGTCGAAGCCGCTGAGCGAAAATAAGCATCTTCTCCGCTGGGTCGAAAAAATGGTGGAGCTCACCAAACCCGCGGCCATCCATTGGGTCGACGGTTCGCAAGCCGAATACGACGCGCTGTGCGGCCAAATGGTGGAAAGCGGTACCTTCATCAAGCTCAATGAAGAACTGTGGCCGGGTTGCTACTATGCTCGCTCGGATGCGAACGACGTAGCGCGAGTCGAGGACCGCACCTTCATCTGCTCGCTATCGAAGGATAGCGCCGGGCCGACCAACAATTGGGAAAATCCGTACGCGATGCGGAAAAAGCTTAAAGGCCTCTTCAGCGGCTGCATGCGAGGCCGGACAATGTACGTGCTACCGTTCAGCATGGGTCCGGTCGGCTCGCCCATGTCCCAGATCGGCGTGCAGCTGACGGATTCGCCTTACGCCGTCGTGAACATGCGAATCATGGCGCGGATCGGCCTGCCGGTATTCAAGGAAATCGATAAGGACGTGAAGCGCGTAGTGCCGTGCATGCACAGCGTGGGAGCGCCGCTGGCGCCGGGCGAGAAGGATGTTCCCTGGCCCTGCAACCGCGAAAAATATATCGTCCATTTTCCCGAAACCCGCGAAATCTGGTCGTACGGCTCGGGCTATGGCGGCAACGCTCTGCTGGGCAAGAAATGTTTCGCCCTGCGCATAGCATCCAACATCGCCCGGGATGAGGGCTGGATGGCGGAGCACATGCTCATCCTGGGCGTCGAAGACCCGCATGGTGAAAAGACCTACGTCGCCGCGGCGTTCCCGAGCGCGTGCGGTAAAACGAATTTCTCCATGATGATCCCGCCGAGCGGGTTCGAGGGCTGGAAGGTTTGGACCGTAGGCGACGATATCGCCTGGATCAAGCCCGACGCGACCGGCCGTTTTCGCGCGATCAATCCAGAAGCCGGATTCTTCGGAGTCGCGCCCGGTACATCGGAAAAGACTAATCCCAACGCGATGGCTACGCTCTCGCAAAATACCATTTTCACGAACGTGGCCCTGACGCCGGAGGGAGGCGTGTGGTGGGAAGGCATGACGGATGAGCCTCCGGCCGAATGTTTGGATTGGCAGGGAAAGCGCTGGACTCCGCAGATCGCGAAGGAAACCGGGGCGAAGGCCGCGCATCCCAATGCCCGCTTCACGGCGCCCGCCTCGCAATGCCCGGTCATCGATCCAGCATGGGAGGATCCGACCGGGGTGCCCATCAGTGCGCTCATCTTCGGCGGCAGGCGCGCCACCACCATGCCGCTCGTCTATCAGACTTTCAATTGGAGCGCCGGCGTCTATACCGGAGCCACGATGGGCTCGGAAATGACTGCCGCCGCGGCCGGAACGGTCGGTCAGGTGCGCCGGGATCCAATGGCGATGCTGCCCTTTTGCGGCTATCACATGGGGGACTACTTCCGGCACTGGCTCAAAATGCAGCGCGCGCTCACGGAAACGCCGCGTATATTCCACGTCAACTGGTTCCGCAAGGATTCCGAGGGCAAGTTTATGTGGCCCGGTTTTCGCGAAAACATGCGCGTGCTGAAATGGATTGTCGACCGGTCGCATGGCCGCGCTCTCGCCAGGGAGACGCCGATCGGGTGGATGCCGCGTTATGCGGACTTCGAATGGAAGGGCCTGGAATCGTTTTCGAAGGAGACGTTCGAACAACTACAAGCGTTCGACCGTGCCGCCTGGCGCAGCGAAGTGATGGCGCACGAGGAGTTGTTCCTCCTGTTGCACGACCATTTGCCGCCCGAAATGATTTACGAGCGTGAACTCCTGATCTGCCGTTTGTAAGAGCTGAAAAATATGGGAGGACCGTTGATACTCAGTTTAGAAGATGCCCGCAGAGTGATCGCTGCGGCGGAGAAGAAGGCAGGGGAGATCGGACAACCGATGAACATCGCGGTGGTCGACGAAGGCGGCAATCTGGTGGCACACGTCAGGATGGATGGGGCTTGGATCGGGAGCATCGACATTTCTCAGAAAAAGGCTTACACATCACGAGCTTTCGATATCTCGACCAAGGATCTGGCAACTCATTCGCAATCGGGCGGGCAGTTCTTCGGAATCCACGCCTCCAATAATGGAAAGATAATGATCTTCGCGGGAGGAATCCCGCTTAAGACCAATGGAAAAGTTGTAGGAGCAATCGGAGTGAGCGGTGGCTCAGGAGATCAGGACCACGCCGTGGCTGAGGCCGGTGTCACTGCCTTCTAGCTCCAGAACCGGCGCATTGACCACGATCGTCCTGTTCCTGCATCCGGGCTCGATCCATTCGCCGGTGGTTCAACGCTGGCGATCTTGCGCGCCCACACTTCGATAAAGCCACTAAAGGTTGGACTGAAGGACTCGTCTGTTAGTAGTGCGCGCCGCTCCTCGCCACCACCGGATTCGACCAGCCAATCGTTCGGCACTCCATCACGCGTGCACGTGACGTGCCAGACCGCCAAATCCCCAGAAATAAGGCCAAGACCCTAGATAATCTGAGTCAGAATTTGACACACTGTCGAATTCTTACCACTTGACCGTCGTGATTACAGCCTTTGCACCCCTTCGACCTTGGCTAGGCTCCGGTCGAATGTTCCGAATGGAAGGTGTCCGGCTTTTCGGGCTAAATTCAGCATCAGGCAATCAGAAAATCCCAGAACCGGCCTCGTGCGGAACAATTCCAGCGCATCCGTCACGGTCTCCGCGTCCTGTAGTACCAACTGCTCGTGATGGAGCAACATTTCGATCGCCCGTGCCAGGTCATTCGGGCCCAGCTCATAGACAGTCGCAAGCACGCAGGTCGTCTCGGCGAGCGCGAGCACCGAAACCCACGCCCCGTTTCGGATAAAGCTCTCGGCCGAAGCGGTCTGACGGGAATTATCCCGGGTGATCAGCCGGACGAGAACGTTGGTGTCAATCGCCCGCATGGCGCTTTCGAGCGTACTGCTGGATGCCTTCCTTCAATTCCCTCAAAGTTCGCGGCTTCGGAGCCTGTGCCCCGAACAGCGCCCGATGAATATCTTCGGAACCGAATCTGCCCGCGCGACGAACAACGATCTTGCCGCCATCTTCTTCCCACTCCAAAACTGAGCCCGGACCGATGCCTAGCTTTCGCCGCACTTCCACAGGGACTGAAATCTGTCCCTGCGACGTGACCTTGGAGTGCGCGATTGCCATGACTCTATATTACCAGGGTAATGGAACACGGCAGCGATGTCCGGACACGGTGGCCTGCGGACCCGAGCGTATACTTGACGAAAGAGGATCCGCTCATTGCAACCGCGTTACTTGCTCATCGTTATATCTTTGTGCTGTGTGAGCTGCAGCACTCCTAAACCGAAGATGCCGGATTTCGACAAGCTTACGCAGGATTTCGTGTATGGCAGTCTCGCGCTTTCTCCCACCACGGCCACAGCCACGGGCTACCATCAACACAACGGCATAGCGCTCGATGAGATGCTCGACGACTTCAGCGCCGCCGGCATCGATGCTCAGCGGCACTTCAGCGAAGGCTTTGAAAGCCGCATCACTTCGCTGAATCCGGACTCGCTCAATAAAGAACAACAGGCGGATCTCGAAATCATCAAGGACAACCTCGGCGTATCGAAGCTCGAGCTGGACTCGATCCAAAGCTATAAACACAACCCGACCGTTTATGTGGAACTCGCCGGCAACGCTCTCTTCAGCCCATTTGTGCTGAACTATTCGCCCATCGACACGCGGTTTCAGCAGATCACCAAACGCCTGGAGAAAATGCCCGCGCTGTTCGAACAAGCCAAGACCAACCTGGTGGACGCGCCCGAAATCTGGAACCGGGTCGCCCGCGAAGAGAACGACGGGAATATCGATTTGATTGACAAGACTCTGCGCGCCGC
Organism: Bryobacteraceae bacterium; assembly: GCA_050015435.1. Taxonomy (GTDB): domain Bacteria; phylum Acidobacteriota; class Terriglobia; order Bryobacterales; family Bryobacteraceae; genus Palsa-187. The sequence goes on along the minus strand of JBEKBK010000021.1, from coordinate 3,699 downwards.
GGTCCCGGCGTCGCAGAAGGCGGCGTACGCATCCGCCGCGGGCAAGGCTGTAATGGCATTGCGCGATTTCAACAATTTTCTGAAGAACGATCTTTCGAAGAAAACCAGTGATTGGCGGCTTGGCAAGGAGAAATACGACCGGAAGTTCGAGTACGTTCTGGCCACGGGAAAGACGCCGGAACTACTGCTTTCGGAGGCCGAAGAGGATCTGCGAATTCTACAAGCCCAAATGGAAAAGCTGGCCGCGCCGAAGACGTTGCAGCAGGCGCTGGACGATATCGCGAAGCAGCACTCGACCCCGGATACCTATATTGCGGATGCGAAGAAGGCGCTCGATCAGGCGACGGCGTTCGTGAAGGAGAAGGGCCTGCTCACGCTGCCCGCGCGAGGCAATCTTCAAGTGATCGAGACGCCAGAATTCATGCGCGGCATTTACGCCGTCGGCGGATTCAATCCGGCGCCCGCTCTGGAACCGCAGCTCGGAGCGTTCTATTGGGTCACGCCGATTCCGAAAAACTGGCCGAAGGATCGGATTGAATCCAAGCTTCGTGAATACAACGAGTACGGCCTCCAGGAGCTGACCGTTCACGAGGCTATGCCGGGGCATTGGGTGCAGTTTGAATACGCTGATGACGTGCAGCCGCCATCGCGGCGGCTCTTGCGCAACGTATTCTCCAATGTGCCTTACGTGGAGGGCTGGGGAGTTTACGCTCAGCAAATGATGTCGGACGAGGGCTACATGAACCACAGTACTGGACTGCAGCTCACGTTCATGAAGCAGATGCTGCGCGTTCTTTCGAACACGATCATAGATGTACGCCTGCAAACCATGGGCATGACCGACCAGCAGGCCTTGGATTTCATGATCAAGGATGCGTATCAGGAGAAAGAGGAAGCGACCGCCAAATTGCAGCGCGCGCAACTCTCTTCCTGCCAGTTGCCCACGTACTACGCGGGATTGAAGGGCTGGCTAGCGGTCCGCGAAGACTTTAAGCAGCGCCGCGGAAGCGCGTATTCGCTTCGCGACTTCAACGAGCGCGCTTTGAAGGAAAGCGCCGTATCCTTGCCGATGCTCGCCCGCTTATTACAATGAACGAACAGGGGGTGGACGTGTCCAAGAAGATTCGCTTGGTGGTGTCCGTGGCTTTAATGGCCGGCGGGGTTGTTTCGGCTCAAAACGACTGGCCGTCCTATGGAGGCGATCCCGGCGGCAGCAAGTACTCGGCGCTCGATCAGATCAACACCAGAAACGTCGCCAAACTCGTACCTGCCTGGACTTACCACACCACCGACCCCGGCGGCACTTGGGAAGAGACACCGATCGTCGTCGGCGGCGTGATGTATTTCGCGTCGCAAAAGAATCGCGTGATCGCGCTGAATCCCGAGACTGGGAAGGAACTGTGGACCTACGATCCGAAGACGCCTCGCGTGGCGGAACATCGCGGAGTTTCGTATTGGGCGGGCGATGCGCAAACTCCGCCGCGAGTCATTCTAACTACCGCCGCGCGCCTCATAGAACTAGACGCAAAAACCGGCAAACCTATTGATGATTTCGGAGACAACGGTGAAGTCAATCTCCGCGTCGGCGTTGCCGATGATTACCCGCGCGCGCGTTTCGCCATCACCTCGCCGCCCGCAATCTACAAGAGTCTGATCATCCTCGGGCCCGCAACGCAGGAGGGTCCGACCAAGGGGCCTAGCGGAGATCCGCGCGCTTTCGACGCCAAGACCGGGAAGCTGGTGTGGAGATTCCACACGGTTCCGCAGCCCGGCGAACCGGGAAACGAGACCTGGGGTCCGGATGGCTGGAAAGGTCGCTCTGGCCCGAGTGCGTGGGGCGCGATGACGGTAGATCCCGAGCGGGGCATGGTGTTCATTCCCGTCGGCAACCCTGCCGACAGCTTCTACGGGAACGACCGGAAAGGAACGAACCTGTTCGCCAATAGCGTGGTGTCGCTCGACGCCGCCACTGGAAAGCTGCGCTGGTATTACCAGATCGTCCACCACGATATTTTCGACTTCGACGTTGCCGCTCCGCCCGCGTTGGTCGAGGCAACGCTCAACGGCAAGCGGATACCCGCCGTCGCCGAATTTTCCAAGGTGGGGATGCTGTTCGTGCTGGATCGGATGACGGGTAAGCCGATCTGGGGCGTGGAGGAACGTCCGGTTCCGCAGAGTGACGTGCCCGGCGAGTATTCCTGGCCGACGCAGCCCTTCACGGTGAAGCCTCCGCCCTTCGCGCGACTCAATCTGACCAAAGACGAGATCGCCAACATCTCCCCCGAGTCCCACGAGTATTGTGTTGCGCTGCTCGAGAAATACAAGACCTATGGCGCCTTCACGCCGTTCAGCCTCAATGAGCCGAGGCTCTCTTTCCCGAGTTCGATCGGCGGTGGAAACTGGGCCGGAGTTTCCTTCGATCCGAAGCTCGGTTACGTTTTCGTCAATTTTTCCAACCTGGGGCAGACTGGCCTGATGAAGCCAACCGCGCCGGGTTCGCCCATGCCGTACCGTAACGAAGGCGCGTACGGTCGCTTCGTGGATAAGCAAGGCTATCCATGCAATCAGCCTCCGTGGGGTGAGATCGCGGCCGTCGATACCAAAACCGGCAATGTTGCCTGGAGAGTTCCGCTCGGCTCCTACGATGAGCTCGAAGCCAAGGGATTCAAGAATACCGGCGCGCTCAGCCTGGGAAGCAGCATCGCTACCGGCGGGGGATTGGTTTTCATAGCCGCCACGAACGACGAAAAGTTTCGAGCTTTCGATTCGCGCACCGGCAAGGAGATCTGGACGACGAAGCTCACCGCGGCCGGCAACGCGACTCCCATGACGTATCAGGTGAACGGGAAACAGTATGTGGTCATCGTCGCCGGCGGCCCGGGCCATCTGCCTGGTGATCGCCCGACCAGCGACAGCGTGATCGCTTACGCTTTGCCCTAAGCCGGACGGTATAATTTTTTCATGCACGCTCTCTCTAGAAAACTCGCCCTTTGTTTAGGCTCCGTTGCTCTCCTCAGCTTCAACGTCCGGGCGCAGGACCTGCCGGACGGAGAGGGTAAGCAACTGGTCGAGAAGATCTGCAGTTCCTGTCACGGGTTGGAGACCGCGCTCGCCGATGGTTATTCGGAAGCGTCGTGGAGAAAACTCGTGAACACCATGATCTCCCGCGGAGCCGAAGGAACAGACGAGGAATTCGACCTGGTGGTCAAGTATCTGGCGAAGAACTTTCCCGAGGGCGGGGCCAAAGTCAGCGTGAACAAGGCGGCGGCGAAGGATTTGGCGACCGCTCTGTCGTTATCGGAAAAGGACGCCGGCGCGATCGTCAGCTATCGCCAGGAGCACGGCAACTTCAAGGATTTGTCAGACCTGAAGAAGGTCCCGGGCGTGGACGCGCAGAAGATCGACGCGGCGAAAGACAAGATCAGCTTCGATTAAAGTTACTCCGGGAATTTTGAGCGGATCTTGACCGTGCGCTCGAGGTCGTCATCCGCCTGCAGGATCTTCAGCCGCAAGTCCCGATCGATCTTCGAGGATTTCAAAAACTCGGACACCTTGGACTGCGCCACGGCCGATTGTTGGCCGCCGATAAACGCATCCAGCCAATCCACCAGAAAGAAAATCTTGCGATTCTGCTTGATCGAAGGCAGGGCGGCAAGCGCCTGATCCAGATACGGCAACGTCAGCTCCGCCTGATTCCAC